>JAHHTB010000109.1 GCA_020024855.1 Fusobacterium sp. | reverse complement strand
AATATCTCTTCCTGCTTGATTATTATTATTTGAGTTATTTCCTATTTTATTTTTAATGAAATTAGATTGTTTTTTTACAAGAAATCCGACAATTATAGAAAGAATAACACCACCTAGTGCACGAAAAATCCACTCTTTATTATCTATTACTATGTATATTAAATTATCCATATTTTCCTCCTAAAATTGTTCAATTATTTTTTATTTACTATCTCAATTAATTTCTCAATATCTACACTAACTCCATCAATTTTTCTATGTAACATAGAATGACAGTTAGAACATACAGGAATTAAATCTTTCTCTGGGTCTACTACATATTCTGAATCTATTTCATTTATAGGTTTTATATGATGAACTTCTATATAGTCTTTTCCTAACTCTCCATACTTTTCTTCAAAGTTCATTCCACAAACTTGACAAGTAGTCCCTTTAAGTTCTATACATTTTTTTCTTGCTAAAGGATTTCTTTCTGATTGAATTATAATTCTTTCTTTTTTCTTTCCTTCTAAATAGACTTCCCTATTTATTTCTTCTAAATCCTCTTCCTTAACTCCTCTTGCTATAAATTCTGTTAAGTAATAAGGGAATGTATTGTAAATACTTATTATTTCTTTCCAGTACCATTTATAGACTTCAGTTAAAGAATTAATACTTGAAAAATCTATTTCCTTATATATTTTAGAGTATTTATGACCAAAGCCAATATCCCAATTATAGTTATTTTCTAATTCTATCTCATTTTTCCTGTAGAATAAATAATTAAAAAAAACTTTATTATTCCTAATATAATACTCTATTCTAAATTTTCTTTTAGAAATCCTTAATACAATATGAGCTTCTTCATTCTCTTTAGTTGGCAGTAAATTAATATCAACCCAGTTTTGATTAGGCTTTTTCATCTTCATAATTTGAGAAAAGTTCGTCTTTGTGTCAAGAAGATATGTCCTTAAATCTCCCCAAAAATTTTGAATATCTCTTTCATTTTTAATCTCAAATAACTCCTTTAGCTGAAGATGAGCTTTAATATATTTTATGATTTCATCTGTATCTTTATATCCTCTTGGCCATTGAGGATTATAATCAAATCCTTTTTTTTGCAAAATACTTAGACTTAATTCTTCCTTATCAAAATTATCCAATAATTGTAATTCCATATATTCTTCATAACTTCCTATTTTATTTCCATTTTTCCAATATTTTTCATCATCTTTAGGAACTTCATCTTTTAATAGAAAATTTGTTATTTTACATTTAAACATAATTTTTCCATAAGGTTTTCCACAATAAATATAGATAATATCCCCTATTTCACTCTTAGATAAAGCTCTTTGTTTATGCCAAAAGATAGTTTTACACTCTTCAAAAGCTCCAAAAATATCATAATCATTTATATTACAAGAAATTATCCAATTCATAATTTTCCCCCCTTATAAATCTTTTCTTATATATTTTATCACATTTCAGAAGAAAATGTAGCTTGTTGAAAAATATAACATTAAGTATTATAATAATATTATAGTATTTCTTGGAATATGAAAGGAAAGATTTAGTTATGGTACAGTATTTAATAAAATTAATAGATGAAATTAAAGAAAAAGAAAATAATACCCTTATAGTACTTAAAGGTTTTGATAATAATGTATTTAAAGCTCTTAGTGATACTTATGAACCTGCTTTTTTCCCTAAATTCTATGATGAAAAAGAAGTATTAAAAACTTTGCTTGCTAACAAAAAGAAATTACATAAACAACTTCTTCTTCTTGATGAAGGGACTTATATAGCACAATATGAAGAATTTTTAATAATTGAAAAAAATTTAGGTCTTTATGAAAATAAAATCTTTATTTTAGAAAATAATCTATTCAATTATTATCTATATAATTTTGATGATAAAGAAGAGGTTCAGAAGTTAATAAAGTTTAGAGAGAGTGAAATTATAACTTCTCATGATGCCAGTGTATATGAATATTTTTATTCTGATATTGTTTCTTCTGGAGAAAATATATATGTAGCTTTTAGAAATTTAGAGGGTATTAAAGATATTGATGGAACAGAGATAGACATAGTAAAAGTTTTTTCATTTAACTCTTATTCTCCAATAGAAATAAAAGAAATTGATGAAAATAATTTAACTAATATTGAAGCTTATTCTATTAATAACTTAATAAAAAATGAAGAGTTAAAATATAAGATCTTTAATCATCGAATTAAAGATAAAGTAGATATTCTAATTGATAGAGGAATACTTAATAAAGCTAAATTCCAATATGAGTTAGGAAGTTTAAAATATATCTGTGATTTAAATTCTATTAAAATTACATTTTATCAACGTAAAAGAAAGGAACAGAAATTTTATAGGGAGGAAATTAAAGGTATTCTTGAAAAATATTGGAACAGTTCAAAGTTTAGAGAATTAAAGTTTTATGCAAATCCAGATATATCTTCTGAAAAAATTACTATTTCTCAAGGAGAAATTATTGAAGAAATCATTGAAGAAGTAGAAAACTCTAAAAAGAAAGATTTTTATAATAATATATTCATAACTGCACCTACTGGAGCTGGAAAATCTATTTTTTTCCAGATACCAGCTTTATATTTAGAAAATAATCATAAGTATTTAACAATAGTTATTTCCCCTTTAAAAGCTTTAATGAAAGATCAAGTAGAAAATTTAAAGCAAAAAGGTGTAAATAGTGCATGTTTCTTAAACTCCGATCTATCTTTTGTTGAGAAAAATAGATATATAGAAAAGATAAAAAGAGGAGAAAAATCAATAATTTATTTATCTCCAGAATTATTACAAGGAAGTAGTGATATAACTACAATAATAGGAGATAGAGAAATTGGATTAGTAGTAATAGATGAAGCTCACACAGTTAGTACTTGGGGTAAAAATTTTAGAATAGATTATCTTTTAATAGGTAATTATGTTAAAAAAATTGAGTTATATAAAAAATATAAATTTCCTATTCTAGCCTTAACTGCAACTGCTATCTATGGAGGAGAAAGTGATACAGTCCATGAAATATTAAAGGAACTTAAAATAGACTCTTGTAATATTCATATAGGAGAAGTTAGAAAAGATAATATTCACTTCAAAGTTAATGATTTTATCCCTGGAGAAGGCTCTTACAATTTTTTAAAAGAAGAAAAGACAAGAGAAAGAATAAAGGAAAAAATATTAGAAGATAAAAAATCTATCTTCTATTTCCCTTATGCTAAACACGCTTCTGAAACATATGCAGGATTAAACTCTAATATTATTGGTAAAGTAGCCTATTATACAGGGAAATTAGACTATGAAAGTAGAATAGAAGCTCAAGAAGAATTTAGAGATAGTATTAAAAAAATTATGTTAGCAACTAAGGCTTTTGGAATGGGAGTAGATATTCCTGATATAGAAAATATTTATCACTATGGATTAAGTGGTGATTTAGCAGACTATGTCCAAGAAATTGGAAGATGTGCTAGAAATAAAGATGTAGTAGGAGTTGCTGAAATTGATTTTAATAAACTTGATTTAAAATATCCTAAAATGTTAAGAAGTATTTCTGGAGTAAAACAATGGCAAATGAAACTAGTTATAGAAAAGCTTTTTGAACTTTATAAATTAAATAGCTATAAATCAGCTTTCTTGTTATCTATTGAGAGTTTTTCACATATTTTTACAGAAAAAGAAAAAGATTTAGAAAAGAAAGTTAAACAAGCTTTACTTTTCTTGGAAAAAGATTTATTAGAAAAATATACATTTCCTGTGATAATTGCTAGACCTAAGGCTTTTTTCTCTTCTTTGTATGTTGTAATAAGAAAAGAAAATGAAAAAGATATATTAACTGATAAAAACAAAGACTTCTTTATTAAGGTAATGGAACAAAAGGATAATAGTAGAATTAGGCGAGGATATGATTTTAGAGGACATGAAACAGAAACCTTTATCTATGATACAGGAGATATTTATGAATTAAAAGTGTCTGAATATTGGGAAAAATATTATGATGATATTAGTTTCCCACTATTCATTAGAGATTTTTTTAAAGGAGAAATATTCAATAAGGAATTTGTAAGTAATAGAATTAAATTAAAAATTGAATTGATAGATAAAAATGAAAAAATATTCTCTGACCTTGAATATTATTTAGATACAATATTTAAAGCTTTAACTCGAATAAAAGGATATTTTACAAAAGAACAACTGGAAGATAGCCTAAAAATCATATTAGAAAGTAATAATAAAGCTTTTATTAGAAAGTTAACAAATATTATCTTAACTTATTCTTTTATAGCAAGTCCAACTTATCAAAAAGCAGATGATAAATTCTTAAGAATAAAAAAGGATTTAGAAAGAAATGAAGATAAATATATTCTAGTTCAAGGGAATTTTTCTAAATTTAAATTATCTATAATTAGAAGTTTTTTAGAAATGTTTGATAGAAAAAAAGAGAATTCTATGTTTATAAAATATATTTCTAATGATTCTAAATTTATAGAGGTTGCAACATTATTACAAGCTCTTGAACTTGGAAGTTTTGAAGTAACTGGAGGAAACACTCCTAAAATTTTCTTTAGAATAAATGATCCAAGTAAACTAGAATATTTGTCTAAAATGTCAAAATATTCTAACTCTGTATTATCCAATATTGAAAAAATTGGAAGAAATGCTGATAAGATAATTGAAGAGTTTTTTTCTACTAGTATGTCAAATACAGAAAGATGGGATTATATTGAAAATTATTTTTTAGGGAAAATTTAATATAATTTACTATTATAGTATAAAAGGTGTTGATATTTTTATTATCGACACCTTTTATATTATATGTTATCAAAAATCAGAAAGTATAATTGTTTTATCTTTTTGACTTAGAGCTATCAAATCTTCACTAAATCCTTCTTTAGAAAATAGGATAAAATACTCTTTTCTACTATTGTTGTTCCAGTTTACTTTTTTACTCTTTTCTTTCAATGAAAATAAGACACTTAAACCTACTTTTTTATTACTCCACTTACATTCACCAAAAATTATATCTTTATCACCCAATGCAACAATATCAATCTCCTCATTATTGTTCCACCATCTTCCAAGTTTTTTTATAGGGAATGGAATTTGTAAATTACTGAATAAAGTTTCTCTAGCTAATTCCTCATATATTTTAGATACCCAAAGATTAAATTCATTTTTAATTTTATCTAGAGGATAGGTTAAATTTTCGATTTCTAAATAACTTTGATAAGGATAAACATAGCTAAACCAAAATTTTAAATAGTTATCTTTAATTTTATACAATCCTTTTTTACTATTTTCTAAATTTTCGGTAACAGGAACTTCCTTTTCTAATATATCTAAATCTATTAATTTAGTAATATAGGGTGTTATTCCATTTGAATTTAATTCAAGATTAGAGCAGATAGAAGATAGCTTAGTATTTCCTGAAGCTATAGAATTTAATATAGAAAAATATCTTGATAAATCATTAATCTCCTCTTGAAGTAAAAATTTTGGTTCTGAATACAGGAAGTTATCTTTATTAAAAATATTATTCTCTATATTCCATAGAGGAGATTCGGTTTTATCAAACTCTAAAATGTATTTTGGAATTCCACCAGTTATTGAGTAAAATTCAATACGTTCTTTTTTTGATTTATTTTCAAAAAAATCTTTATAGTATTCAAAAGTAATAGGTTGAAGCTTTATTTGAGCTGTTCTTCTTCCATAGAGAGGACTATCATAGGATAGAACTTCAGAATACATCATAGAAATTAAAGAACCGCACAGAATAACCATAATATTTTTATGACACATTTTTTCATCATATATTCTCTGAAATATAGAGGAAAACCCCTTATTTACAGAACATAGATATTGAAATTCATCTATAACTAGAATAAATTTTTCATCATCTCTAATTTTATTTATAAAATAGTCAAAAATTGTGTCCCAGTCATTAATTTCTATTTTTTTTAAAAATTCATCTTTAAAATATTCTGCCAATTGCTTTTTAAATCTACTAATTTGAAGTGATTCATTTTGTTTGTCAGCAAAAAAATAAAAAGCATTTTTATCTTTTATAAATTCTTTTATAAGTGTAGTTTTTCCTGTTCTTCTTCTTCCATATAAAACAACAAAACTTTTTTCTCGAGTATATTCTTTTTCTAAGGTAGCCATCTCTCTTTTTCTGTTAATAAATTTCATTTTATCACCTCGAAAATTATATTCTACTATATTATACCACTTTAATA
>JAHHTB010000108.1 GCA_020024855.1 Fusobacterium sp. | reverse complement strand
AAAAAAGGTTTATATCTATAAAATATAATCTAGTAATCTATTAAAATTATAAATAAAAACCCTTGATTTTTTTATACTAAAATAGTATAATACCAAAAATATATAGATGATTAAATCTTTAATTTAAATAAGAAACTTTAAAATTAAATATTTTTGACTGAATTAAGAGCTACCTTAAAAACAAGGTAGCTTTTTTGTAAAATAATTTTTTATTTATATTTTACCCTTTAATATTTTTTATTAAATTAAGATATTAAAATTAATTATTTAATTAGGAGATAAAAATTATGATAAAACTATACAACTACAATAATATTAAAAATAGACTATCTTTTTATGGAGGAAATGCTGGAACAAAAAAAGCTATTTATAAAGATAATGGAGAAAAATGGCTTATAAAATTCCCTAAAAATACTAAAAATTTTAAAAATGTTGAAATTCCTTATACTACAAGCATTCTATCAGAATATCTAGGTTCTCAAATATATCAATCTATAGGTTTACCTGTTCATGAAACAGAATTAGGAATATATAATAATAATCTTGTAGTTGGATGTAAAGACTTTAATTCAGAGGGAAAAACCTTTTATGAAATGAAGTTATTATTTAATGATTACTTAGAAGAAAAAGAAAAAATTAGAGAAATGCTAGTCTCTAATACTGAATCAACATATAATGTAGATATAGAGGAAATAAGTTATGTTTTGAATAACAATGAATATATAAAAGATAATATAGAAATAAAAAAGAGATTTTGGGATATGTTTATAGTCGATTGTTTCATTAATAATAATGATAGGCACAATGGAAATTGGGGAATATTTGTTATAGAAAAAGAAAATCGTATTTCTATTGCTCCTATCTATGATAATGGTAATTCTTTTTTTCCAAAACATAGTGAAGAAAAAATGAAAAATATAGAGAATATAAAGCAATTAATTTCTAATGGTAGAACACCATATATATTTAAAGGTAAAAGTATAGACTCTGTAAAAGTTATAAAAAACCTTTCTTTAAGAGATAATAATTTAAATTTTGGAAATACAGAGGAAGAAAAATTTTTAAAAGAGATTTCAGATAGTCTTCAGGAGGCTCTTCTAAGAATAGTTCCTAAAATTAATTTAGAAAAAATTATTAAAATTATAGATGAAATTCCTTTACAATATGAAAAACTACAAATAATGAGTATTACAATGAAAGAGTATTATAAAACCTTTTTAAAAGAGAGATATTATAAGATACTGCTTCCAGCTTTTGAAAAAGCTAAAAAAATTAAAAATTAAACACAGATCTAAAAAGTAAAATATAATAATATGAGGAGGAAAAAATGGATATTATAAGAAGAGATATTGAGATTAAATTTAATATGGATAAATATACAAAAAGATGTGTTGGAGAATTAGATGAAGTTTATGAGAAAATTCAAAAAATAAAAGATAAGACATCAAAAGAATATCAAGAACTAGATGACCAATATTATGGTCTTACAGTAGAATTAGAAGTTTCTGTTTTAGCTGGTTGGAGAAGTGGATATTTCACTGAAGAGGAAGGAGATTTATTGCTTTATAAATATGGTGTTTAAAGGAGGATTTATATGAAAAAAGAAAAAATATCAATGGAACAACTTAATAAAATGTATGAAGAACATTTAAAAAGAAAAAACTTAAAAGAATTTACTGAAGAAATGGGAATCGTAGATGAAGGTAATATTGTATCTGATGAAGATTTAGTTAAAGTTGATGAAAATGGAAATATTATAGAATAAATTTTCATATTTTAATTATCATAATAAAAAATGAGAACTTTGTAATAGCTCCCACTTCAAAAGTTGAAAGCTTTAAGTGGGAGAGGTTCACTCTTTATGTGTGAAAGCAAATTAAGTATGAATATTAGAAAATGATAAACAAATACATAAAAAATGCATCCTTCCATAGTTATAAGAATAATCCTTTTACTCTATTTATAGATTTTTCCAAAATAATAAAATATTATCTATTAAAAATATTTAAAAATTTAAAGGAGGTATTATGAAATTTAAAAAAAATAAAAAGCAATATATTTTAAAAAATAAAGATATTCCTATTCTTACTTTTGATTATGAAAAAATAGTAAAAATTCTATCTGATGTTGAAATTCCAAGTTATAAAATAAAACATATTAAAATTTTAGAGCCTAACCTATTACCAGCTGGCTATCCGGACACTGTAGACTCAAATAAATTAAAAAAATGGATAGAACACAGAGGAATTCCAAAAAACAGAAGAAATCGAGACCATATTTTAAAATTAAACTCAATACTTAATGAAGAACAATTCAATAATAACTTTATGAACTATATAGATATCTCTTATGGATTATCTTTAAATGATTCTTATTGGATTATTCCTGATGATGGAAATGAATATAAATGGGAAAATTGCAATCTATATAAAAATAAATTCAGTGAAGTTAGATCTCTTATTGCTTTAGGAATATTAGACTCAATAGATTCAGACAAAATTAGACTTTCTCCTGAATATACAACCCATGGAATGTTAGCTAAATGCTGGACTATTATTAATAATGACGTAGTTTTATTAAAAAAATCATCTAATCATTATGATAGAGAAGCTTTTGCTGAATATTATATGACTCAAGTAGCAGAAATTATGGGATTTGATCATGTAAAATATGATGTTATAAATTACCATAATAATATAGTCTCTCTTTGTCCTATATTTACAACAGAGGATATCGGATTTATTCCTATCCATTATTGTATGGATCCAAAAGATACTCTTAAAGAAGAAACAAAATTATTAGAAAGTATTTTAAAAATATATGGAAAAGAAAAGCTAGAAGATTTAATGATTTTTGATTCATTAATTTATAATACAGATAGACATTTAGGAAATTTTGGTATGCTTGTAGATAATAACACAAGAAAATTATTAGGTCCAGCCCCTATATTTGATAATGGAAATTCTATTTTATCTTTTTTAGATGATGAAACTTCACTAGAAGTTATTTCTAGTTATTATATCTCTAGATTTAACTTAAGTTTTGATTTATTAACAGAATTTTTTGTACAAGAAAGACATAGAGAAGGATTAGAAAAATTAAAAGATTTTAAATTTAAAAGATATAAAGAACATAATCTTGCAGAAAGTTTATTAGAAAAGGGAGAAAAATTTATATCTGAAAGAGCCAAAATAGCTTTAAATAAATTAGAAAAAAAGCTAGAAAAATAACCTTTATTTAAAACTAAATAAAAATTTTAAAAATATACTTTTCATCTAATATGATATAATAAATATAAGGAAATAATTTTAAGGAGTTGACACTATGCCAAGTTTATATGAAATTAATTTACAAAGAGAGATTTTAAGAGAAAAAAGTGCTGAAATTTTAGCTGATTATATAAGATTCTTTAATAAAAATGGAGAAGATAATAAAATAATAGAAAAATGGTATAATACAGTAGGATATATCCATACTCATATATTTGATCCAGAATATAATTCATTAGAAAAATTAAAAGAAGCTAATGGAACGTTAGATTTAGCTTTAGAAGTTTTAAAAAAATTAAGTTAGAAGTTAAATTATAATTGATAATTTTACTGAAAATGAATTAAAAAATATTTAAAAAATTTAAAACTCTTGATTTTTCAAGGATAAAATGGTATAATAAATTACAAAATAAAACTTGTAATCCTGTAATGAGGTGAAACTCCTCAACCTTTAATGCCTCCCTTGAGATAATATCAATAAATGGCTTTAAAATTAAAGGAGCTATAAGGTAATAAAATAGCACGTTGGGTAGACAACAGAAAAAACTATCTAGGGAAGTCGGCAGGCGACTTAAATAGCAAGTTTTATAAAAAGATTTTTAACTACCTTTTGATGGGTAGTTTTTTTTTATAAAGGAAAGCTTGTGAAAAAATAAAAAAAGAATGAGAATAAAAACTCTCAAAAGGAAATAATTTTAAGGAGTTGACACCATGCCAAGTTTATATGAAATCAATTTACAAAGAGAGATCTTAAGAGAAAAAAGTGCTGAAATTTTAGCTGATTTTCATAGATATATGGAAACTCAAAAAATAGAAGAATTTGATATAAAAACACCTATTGGCCAATTACATAAAACCGTTGGAGATATTTATCGTAATATTTTTAAAAGTAGTAAATTTGAAGGAATGAAAGAATTAGCAGAAGCCAATGGAAAATTAGATTTAGCAAGAGAAATATTAAAAAACTTTTCTATTAAATAACAACAGTAACCCTGTACTTAATAAAGTATATATTTTTCATCTAGAATCTAAAATAAATATTACAGATTAAAATAGAAAATTAAAAACTCTTGATTTTTCAAGGATAAAATGATAAAATGTGGCTGAGAAAAGGGCAGAAATGCTGCGAAGTATTAGGTGCGATCTACACTTGACTGTATTGCAGTCCAAAAGGGGGCTTTACACGAAAACTAGGAGATCGGCAGGAAGTCTAATGCGTAACTTATTGTTAGGCAGCATTAGGGAATTTTTGCAAAAGTAGAGCTGGTATCTCTGTTACTTATAACTAAAAACTACTAAAGGAAACAAACTGACCTAGCAGATTAATAGATAAAATAAGAAATAATTTTTTTAAAAGCTATTATTAAGGTAGCTTTTTTCTTTACTCAATAGGAAAGTATAGATTTCTTTGCTTAAAATAAAAAAATAGTTTCCTATGATTTTAAGTTTATAAAAGAAAGCTATTTAATAATTTTTATTCGTTTTTAAAAAATTTTCTTTACTTTTTATTAAAAATATAGTACAATTAATCAACGTAACCGAAAGTCACGCAGCTTCTTGTCAAGTGTTGGTGACTTTTTTTTATACATTTATTTTTAATCTTTCAAATTTAATATCTTTTCTATTTGAAAGTCTATATTTTTTATAGTTCTTTATCCAACTTTTTCCATCTAAAATTTTCTTTTTATTATTTTTAAGATGATAGTATTCATAAATTTTTGATATTGAATTTATTCTTATTTGTAAAAAATCTTTTTTAGGATTCTTATAAATATTGTTAGCTTTTAGACCTTTTTCTAAAAAAATAATTAAACTCTCTTTATGACATAAACTATTCCTCAATATTATTATAGATTGTAAATCATTAAATTTATTTCCTATAGAAAACTCTTTTTTTATATCTAAATAATTTTTAAATAATGTATAAATTTTTTGTCCCTTATAGCTATGATTTAATATTACACCAATAGTCCCAAAACTTAAAACTTTTATTAAAAGATAATAATAGTCAGAATAATCTGGATCCTTTATAGAAAATATATCTGTTTGACGTTTCCACTCTTTTTCTATTTTATCTATTGTTTTTTGAGAAATCTTCTCCATACTATTTGTATGATAATCATAATTTTCTAGAGAATTAAAGAAATCCTTAATTTGAAGATTATTTTTTCAACTTTTATTTTTATTATTTAATATTAAAATATATATACTCTGTGCTTAAAAATAAAATTAATTTTATTCTAAAATATTTATATAAGATTTTAAATTTATCTTAATAAGAAAAATCAATAGAACCATATATGTAATATAAACAGATATATGTTTATACTGGTATAAAAAAAAAGATGAAAATTTTATAGAAGTGATATTTTTATTTTAAGAGATTTTGGAACTTTTGATGTAAGATAAACTAAAAGAAAAACAGTTCTTAATCCAAGAATAAGAGAAGAAGTATCTTGTTTCCTTAAAAAATTCATAAAATTTGGAGTTGATAAAAAATTAGAAGATAGAATAAATGTTTCCAAAAAAAGAGGGAGAAGAAAAAATATTTTTAAAACAGAAGTTTTATGCTTCATATCTTTATGATACAAAAAATTCTAAAGCCAATAAATTAATCTAAAAAATTTTTTATTTAATATGGTACAATACACTAGTGTATTTAAGGAATTAAAAAGGTGGTGAAATAAGATGACTGATAAAGAAGCTATGGAGTATGCAATTCATTCTAATGTATTAGAAGGGTATGTTTATACAGAAGAACAAATAAAATTTTTAATGAGTATCGCAGAAGGAAAAATAACTGTTGAGGAAGCTATAAAAATTATTTCAGAAAAATAGAAGGTGTATATATGAAAGATCCTTATATACAAGATAATGGCACATTGAAAAACAAATTAAATATTTCAGAAAATGAAATTTTACAGATCAAGAAAAATTAGTTTATTAAGAATATTTGAGCTATCTAAAAGAAATATAGTTTTTATTTAATATTGGATAATATAAGAAAAAGATATTAAGTT
>JAHHTB010000107.1 GCA_020024855.1 Fusobacterium sp. | reverse complement strand
TTGAAGATATTTTAGAAAAAATATAAAACATATTTTAAATTAATTATAATATTATTAAAATAGGGGCTAATAAATAGCCCCTATTTTTTTACTTTTCAATAGTAAATTTTCTACCAAATTGATTTTTCATAAGATTTACAAATCTTAATTTATTATTCATCATTAATGGTATTATAATTTGCTCTCCATCTTCTGTAATTATATCAAGAATAACTTCCATTCTTTTTTTCTTTCCTAAAACTTGCTCTCTAAGAACACAAGTTTTTACCTTATCAAAATCAAAATTTACTCCTCTACTTTTAAGTTTTCTTTCATTAAAATCAAGGGCAATTCTATAGCTTAAATACATTTTTATATGTCTAAAACTTAAAACTAAAAAAATTATCCCTATAACAATATCTGTTTTTTCATAATTTTTCTTCCAACTAATATAAAATTCAAGTACACCAGCAACAAGGAAAAGTATTCCTGTTACAAGCCAAACAACAGTTTTTTTTATATCTAAACCAAACTTTTCTATTCCTTTTCCCTCTGCCTTACCATCTATTTTTTTTATAAATTCTTCGTAAAATAACATTATTCCTCCTAAATTTTTATAAAAAAACTCCCTGCATCTACAAGCATGGGAGTTTTAAAATTTTTTAGTCTTTTAATAATTTTTCAAGATAAATATCTTTATATTCAAGATTATGTACAGAGTTAATATATCTTACTGTTTTACTGCTTCCTCTTACTACTAGAGTTTGAGTTCTTGCAATATTTCCTTTTCTCTTAACTCCTTCTAAAAGATCTCCACTTGTGATTCCTGTTGCTGAGAATATAATTTCATCTGTTTTTACTAAATCTTCAAGATATAATTTTTTACCAACTTCGACACCTACTGCTTCACATCTTCTTTTTTCATCAGCAGAGATTTTATCATTTTTATCATCTGAACCTTTTACATCACTTCTAAGAAGAAGTCTTCCTTGCATATCTCCACCAAGTACTCTTATTATAGCAGCAGAGATTACTCCCTCAGGTGCTCCTCCAATTCCATAAAGCATATCAACATCAGAATCTACTATTGAAGTAAGAATAGAACCAGCAACGTCCCCATCAGGAAGAGCATAAAGTTTTGCTCCAAGTTCTCTTATTTGCTCCATAGCTTTTTTGTGTCTTGGTTTATCTAGAACAACTATCATCATATCTTTTACTTCTTTATTAAGTGCTTTAGCAACATTTCTTATATTATCTTCTAAAGATTTATCAAGATCAATAGCTCCTTTAGCCTCTGGACCTACTACTAATTTTTCCATATACATATCTGGTGCTTTTAGGAAAGTTCCACTTTTAGCAGCTGCAAGAACTGCAATAGCATTAGGTTGTCCTTGAGCTGTCATTCTTGTTCCCTCAATAGGATCTACTGCAATATCAACAGCATATAATTCCTCATCTCTAAAATCTTCTATTTTTTCAAAATTATATTTTAAACCAACTTTTTCACCTATATATAGCATAGGAGCTTCGTCTATTTCTCCCTCTCCGATTACTATTTCTCCATCAATTTTAATTCTGTTAAGAACGTTTCTCATAGCTTCAACAGCTGCACCATCTGCAAGATTTTTATCTCCTCTTCCTACCCATTTTTGGGCTGCTAATGCTGCTGCTTCAGTTACTCTGGCGAATTCTAATGCCAATTCTCTTTTCATTTAAAATTTTCCTCCTTTATTTTGTAACTCTATAAATTATTTCTCCATGTTTTACCATTTGGAGTTTATTACGGACTATCTTTTCTCTATTATTAATATCTTTTAAACTCTCTATCTCTTTATTATAAATTTCAATTTTATCTTTTATATTAGACTGAGCTTCTTTAAGATTATATATTTCTTTTTGAAGTTTTGATATTTTTACTTGACTTCTATATATATTAGGCACAAAAATAGCAAGATTTAAAAGTATAAAACAAGCTATTCCTATTCTCTTTGGATTTATCATAAAATCACCATTCTTAATTAAACATTTTCTTTATTTTTATGTTCTCTTTCTGTTTCTCTTTTTATGTGCTTTAATTTTTGAGCTATAAGTCTTTTTGCCATAGGAGATATTTTTTCTATAAAAAGAGTTCCTGCTAAATGGTCAAATTCATGTTGAAAAGCCTTTGCAAGAAATCCATTCATAGTTTCCTCTTTTACTTCTCCCATTTCATTCATATATTTTACTTTTATTTCATATGCTCTTTTTACTTTTTTATAAATTCCTGGAACACTTAAACAACCTTCATCACTTTCAGATATATCTTCAGAAAATTCTAAAATTTCAGGATTTATTATTTTTCTTACAACTCCATCTCCAATATCTATAACAAAAAATCTTTTGTTAATTCCAACTTGAGGAGCAGCAAGCCCCACTCCATTTGCATCATGCATAGTTTCTACCATATTTTCTAATATTTCTAATACTTCATCTGTTATCTCTTCAATAGGAGTAGATTCCTTTACAAGACATTCTTCACCATATTTTTTTATTTCGTATATCATTTTTTCTCCTTTATTATTATATAAGATTTATAGGGTCTACATCAACTACAACTCTACAACCTTCATCATTAAATTCAGCAAGTTCTTTTTCAAGCTCTTTTTTATAATAATCTATATTTTTTTTACTTCCTTTTATAAAAATATTCTCTCTATATCTATCTTTTACTTTATACACAAGGCTTTTATTTGGACCATAAACTTCAACATAATCTCTTTTTATAGTTTCAAATAATTTTCTTGCCACTCTTTCTAATTTATCTTCTTTTGATGAAGATATTCCAATATTTATAATTTTTGAAAAAGGTGGATATGAAAGTATCTTTCTCATCTCTATTTCAGAGTTATAAAATCCTTCATAATCACTTTTCATTATTTTATCCATAACATAATTTTCTGGCTGATAAGTTTGAATTATAACTTTTCCTTTTTTACTTCCTCTACCTGCTCTTCCTGCAACTTGGGTAATAAGTTGATATGTTCTTTCTCCTGCTCTAAAATCTGGAAAACTTAAAATCATATCTGCATTTATTACACCAACAAGGGTTACATCTGGAAAGTGTAATCCTTTTGCAATAAGTTGTGTCCCTATCATTATATCATATTCTTTATTCAAAAATTTATAATAAGTTTCTTTATAGAAATTTTTTTCTCTAGCTGTATCTGCGTCCATTCTAACTATAGGTACATCAAAATATTCTCTCAACTTATGCTCTACCTGTTCAACACCTTTTCCACCAAAGTCAAGATTACTACTTCCACACTTACTACATTTACCATTAAATTTTCTTTCTGTTCCACAATAATTACATTTTAAAGTTTTTCTACTATGATAATAACTCATCTTTATAGAGCAATGTTCACATTCTTCTATATGTCCACACTCTTTACATTGTACCATTGTAGAATAACCTTTTCTATTTAATAAAAGAATAACTTGTTCTTTTCTAAGAAGAGTTTCTCTTATATTTTTCAAAAGTTCCTTACTAAAAAAGCTATCATCTTCCTCTTTCATATCAACTATATTAACTTCTGGCAAAACTGCATTATTATATCTTGAATCTAAAGTTAAAAGTTCAAATATTCCTTTTTTACCAAAGTAATAACTCTCTATTGAGGGAGTGGCAGAACCCAAAATAACCTTACAATTTTCTAATTGACTTCTTTTTAAAGCTACAAACTTTGCATTATAAATAGGTGCTGAATCCTGTTTATAACTTGTTTCATGTTCTTCATCAATGATTATATATTCTAAATCTTTTATGGGAGCAAAAATTGCTGATCTTACACCTAAAACTACTTTCTTTTGTCCTGAATGTATCTTAAGCCATTCCTCTCCTCTCTCTTTATTGGTAAGTTTACTATGAAGAATTGCAACACCATGTTCAAACTCTTTTTGAAATCTTTCAACCATTTGAGGAGTAAGAGATATTTCTGGTACAAGGAATAAAGAACCCTTTCCTCTTAAAAGTGCTTCTCTTATAAGATTAATATATATTTCTGTTTTTCCAGAGCCTGTAACCCCTTTAATAAGAAAATATTTTTTTTCAGAGTTTAAAATCTCATCTCTTACTTTTTGTTGTTCCTCATTAAGCACTGCATTTACAAATATTTTTTCTTTTTCTAAAGAAGTTACTTCCTTTTCCTCTTTTTCTTTTACCCTTTTTATAAAAATAAGTTTTTCCTCTTTTACAAGTTTCTCAATACTTTTTTTAGGAAATTTATTCTCAAGACTTGTTTTTATCATCTCACTTTTTCTAGTAAAATAATTTTTTAGTTCCTCTAAATTATTTTTTGTAAAGTCATTTTTAATATAATTCTCATCATTAAAATCACTATTTAAAAAATCCTGCTCTAATTTAGAATTATAACATATTTTTTTGTTCATGTTGACAATTAATATATTTTTTTCCACTGCTATTTTTATAAAATTATTAGAAAAATGTTTTCTTAAAACAGGTTTAGTAACTTGTTCTCTTTCTAAAAAATAATCAATTATAGGATTTGTATAATCATTTCTTCCAATTTCAGTAAGTTTATACACCTCGTCATACTTTACTTTTAAATCTGCAGGAAGAGCAGCTTTAAGAATTTGCTCAAACTTACACATATAATAGTTTCTCACCCATAAAAGCATTTTCATATATATTTCACTCAAAGAAATTTCATTATTAAGTTTTCTCTTTATTGGTAAAACTTTAAATTCAAATTCACTACTTTCATCAGGCTCTACAATAAGTGCTCCGTGTTCCTTATTACGAAAATTTACAGCTACTCTATCCCCTATTTTATACTCATCATTTTCATCACAATAAGTGAAAAAAGAGTTTGTGTTATCAACACATAATTTATAATATCTAATCTTTCTCACCTACTTTAAATATATTTTTATCTCTTTTACATTTTCAAGATTTTCTTTTGGAGCTGGATATTGATTTTCTACAACTCCTATTCCATCTATTTTTATATCTATATTTTCATCTTTAAAAATATTCATTACTTCTCTTAATGACATTCCTTTTAAATCAGGCATTGTTGTAATCTTTCCAACATAATCTTTTTTAATCTGCTTAACTGTTGTTTCTATTTGAGCTATCTCATTTGATTCAATACTTTTGTTCATTGTTATACGTTTTATAACTTCTTTGAATACTGGAGCTGCTACAAGTCCTCCATATCTTACTTCATTACTTACTTGAGGTTTATAAAACATTATTATTCCAAGATATTTTGGTTTATCTGCTGGGAAAAATCCTATAAATGAAGTTAAGTAATCATCTTTTATATATCCACTTTTTCCACCACTAATTTGAGCAGTTCCTGTTTTTCCACCTATTCTATATCCTTCTAATCTAGCTTGTTTTCCTCCACCAACTTCAACTACTCCTTCTAACATCTCTCTCATTTCTTTTGAAGTTTTTTCATCTATTGGTTGTCCCACTTGCTTTGGAAGATTTCTTCTTATAACTACTCCACTTTCATTTTCAATTTTTTCTACAAGATAAGGTTTATAAAGTTTTCCTCCATTTACAATAGCTGAAAAAGCTGCTGCCATTTGTATCGGAGTAACTGCTATACCTTGCCCAAAGGAAATTGTATATCTCCTTAATCCGTCCCATCTTTTACTACTTATTGTATATGGCTTTACTTCATAGGGATAATCCACTTCTGTTTTATTATAAAATCCAAAATTTTCAAGATATTTTTCCATTGTTGCATTATTAAATTTATCACTTATTAGAACCATTGCCACGTTACTTGATTTTTCTAAAACTTGTGAAAGAGTTAATATTCCCTTTGTTGATTTACTTGCTTCTTTTATTGTATGATTATATTTTTGTATTTTTCCATCTTTAATATCAAATACACTATTTTTTGTTATATATCCATCTTGCAATGCTCCTGCTACAATAATTGGTTTAAAAATAGATCCTGGTTCTACTTGGTTTTGAAAAACAGGATTTCTATAATTATTTTTCTTTTTATTAAATACAGATGTTGCTAGTATTTTTCCTGTATCAGGTTCTATTATAACAGCATAAGCTTCTTCTGAATTTGTAAATTCATAATGTTTTTTCATTTCATCATTAAGAATATATTGAATATCCCTATCTATTGTAAGATATATATTTTTTCCATTAAGATTTAATGGGATTTCTTCTTTTGCTGTTGGTAACATTAAATTTCTATTTTTTGTAAAAATATTTTTTCTTTTTACTTCTCCACCTCTTAAATAATCTTCATACTCTTTCTCTATACCAACTGTTCCTGTTATTTCACTATTATTACCTACAAATCCAACTGTTCCAACAATAGTTTGAT
>JAHHTB010000106.1 GCA_020024855.1 Fusobacterium sp. | reverse complement strand
TACTATGTAGTTGGTTTATTTGGAAAACCTAAAAATGTTGAATACTATCCTAATGGTAAAATAAAAAAAGAAGTAGAGTATGTCAATGGATTTAAAGATGGAAAAGAAATAAATTATTATCCTAATGGAACTGTTGCAAAAGAAATAAATTATGATAATGGTAAAAAATATGGTACTTATCTTGAAAACTACGAAAATGGAAATTTAAAAATCACAGGAAACTTTATTGATGACAAATTAGATGGAAAATTTATAAAATACAATACAAATGGACAAAAAGAATCTGAAATTAATTATGTTCTTGGGAAAAAAGAAGGAAAGGTAACTGAATATTTAAGTGGAAAAATATTATCTGAAGTAACATATAAAAATGATAAAAAAGATGGATACTTCTTTGCTAATAACTATAATGGTGGACTTGAATTAGAAGGATATTTTATTAATGATAAAAAAGATGGCTTGTGGACAACATATAATAGAGATAGAAAAGTTATTTTAGAAGAAACATATCAGCAAGGAATTCTAAATGGAAAATACAATACATATTATCCTAATGGAAACATAAAAGAAACTGGAAATTATATAGATGGTTACCTAGAAGGAGTTGTATGTACTTTTAATGAAGATGGATATATTATAAGAAAAGTTAATTATGCCAAAGGAAATAAAGAAGGAAAAGCTGAAAGTTATTATTCTAATGGAAAATTGTCTGTTGAAAACAACTATAAAAATAATATCTTAACTGGGGAATATAAAGAGTATAGCCATGATGGAAAAATAACCTTAACAGGAAATCACTCTAATGGAGTGAGAGTTGGAGAATGGAAAGGTTATGATGAAACAGGAAAAAATACAGATATTTATTTTTATGATGAAAATGGAAATCTAAATGGTAAAATAATTAATTATATTCCAACTGATTTTTCAAGAAAATCATATTTTAGAAAAGAAACTGAGTTTAAAAATGGACTTTTAGACGGCTCTTATACTATGTATGACACAAAAAATAGAATCCATGAAAAAGGTTATTATAAAAATAATGAAAAAGATGGAGAATGGATAAATTATATTGATGGACAACTTATTTCTAAAGAAAATTATAAAAATGGTAGAAGAGATGGAAAACAAATCTATTATTACACAAATGGAAAAGTAAGTGAAGAATACATTTTTAATAATGGGAGAGAAGTAGAATTTAAAGCTTATTCCCTTGAAGGAAAAATAACATTTGAAAGAAAATAAAAAATACCCTCTATATTCAATATAAAATATAGAGGGATTTTTTAAATTTCTATCTCATATTTTTTTATTTTTAGATATAATGAATTTCTACTTATTCCTAGAGCTAAAGCTACCTTTGTCATATTACCCTTATAATATTTAATTGCTTTTTTTATCTCTCTTTTTTCTAACTCTACAAAACTTAAAATAGGTGAATCTTTTAGTTCTTTTTCATCTTTAAAAAGAACTATCTTTCTTCCTAAATTATCATGTGTCATACAATGGCATTCATCAAAATTTATATCATATGTACTTATTCCATCAAGAACCACAAAGTTTTCCACAAAATTCTCCAGTTCTCTTATATTTCCAGGCCAGCAATAAGAAATTATTTTTTGAAATAAACTTGGTGATACGTTTGGTAATGGCTTATTAAATTGTATACTTTTCTTTTTTAAAAGATACTCTAAAAAAATAGGTATATCTCCTATTCTATCTTTTAAAGGTGGTATATGAATATTAAAAGCATTTAATCTATAATATAAATCTCTTCTAAATAAATTTTCTTCAATAGCTTTTTTTAAATCTCTATTTGTTGCAGCAATAATTCTTACATTAACTCTTGTACATTTTTTAGAACCTATTTTTGTTATACATTTATCTTGTAATACTCTTAAAAGAGAAACTTGCATATTTAAGGGCATCTCTCCTATTTCATCTAGAAAAATAGTTCCTCCATTTGCTAGTTCAAACTTTCCCGTATATCCATTTTTATTAGCTCCTGTAAATGAACCTCCTGTATAGCCAAAAAGTTCACTTTCTATTAAATCTTTTGGAATAGCTCCACAATTAACTGGAATAAATGGATAATTTTTTCTTGGACTACTATTATGAATAGCACGAGCAAAAAATTCTTTTCCTGTCCCACTTTCTCCTGTTATAAGTATATTACTACTTGTATTTGCTATTTTTTTACACTCTTCTATAATTTTTATTATTTGAGGACTCTTTCCTATAATATTTATAAAGTCATATTTTTCTTTTTGATTATATTCATCTTCTTTATTCAATACAGATGTAAAAAATTTTTCATCTTTTACTATTATTAAATAGCCTGTTCTTTCATTAAAATTCATTTTTGGAAAAAGAAAGTATTTATTTAAATTATAAGTTTTAGTTAAAAATTGAAAATTACTATTTAATAAATCAGAATTTTTTAATTCAGGAAAAATATAAAAAATATCAAAATTATTTTGAGAAAATAGTTGTTTTGAATAGTCATTTATAAATTCTGTTTTTCCATTTTTGTCACATAATATGACACCAATATCAACATCATTTAAAAGTTCTTGTTGATTATTCTTCATTTTTCTCCTTTCTTGTCATTTTTTATGACATTGTAATTTTTTATTACAATAATTATATAATAATTTAACATATTTTTCTATTTTTTTTTAAATATACTAAAAAAAATGTAGAAAATTAAATAAAAATAAAACTTGGCATATATTTTGCTATCTATATATAAGATATAATTAAATTTTTTATTTAGGAGGGTTCTATAACTATGAATAATAGAACAAAAGGTATTTTATTAGGTATTACTGTTGGATTAGCTTGGGGGCTTGATTCTACTTTAATGGGTATTCTTGGAAAAAATAATATTTTTACAGGTTTCGATTCTTCTCCACTAGTATCTGCTTTTTTTCATGATAGTTTTGCATTTTTTTGGATAGCAATTACATTAATTTTTTCACAACAACTTAAAGGAAGTTTTCAACTTTTAAAAACTAAAAAAGGTAAAGCTACTGCTGTTGCTGCTCTTGTAGGAGCACCTGTTGGTATGAGTGCTTATCTTTTAGCTATTAAATATGCTACTGCTCCATATGCTTCTAGTATTTCTGTAATTTATCCTGGAATTGGAGCTATCCTTTCTTATTTATTATTAAAAGAAAAACTTTCAAAAAGAGCTGCTTTAGGAATTTTTATTAGTCTTTTAGGATCATTTATGCTTGGATTTAAACCTAGTGGTAATATTCCTCCAACATTTGGAACTGGAATAATCTTTGCTCTTTTAGCTGTTTTAGGTTGGGCTTCTGAAGGAATTATTATTGGTTTTGCTATGAAACATATAAAAAATGAAGATCATATACAAGCTGCACCACAACAATTTTTATGTCTTAGATATTTTATTTCTATGATAACTTATGCTTTTGTTGTTGTACCACTTTCTGGGGGATTTCCTATTGCTATTCAGGTTATTAAAACTGGATTATTTATAAAATTTGGAACAGTAGCTATACTAGGAGCTATAACATATCTATGTTGGTATAAAGCTGTTGATCTTATTGGAGCAGCTATGGGAACTGCACTTAACTCTACAGCTGCTTTATGGACTATTGTCTTCAGCATTCTTTTCTTTGGATCACCTGCAAATTTACATCTTATTATTTGGGGAATAGTTATAGTTGTTGGAGTTTTTGTTTTTGCAATAGAACCTAAAAAGAAAAAACAATAAGGGAGGATATAAATTATGTTAAAAGAAGAAGTATTAGAAAATATGAGAAAAATTGTTTCTGAATGTATGGGCGAAGAAAATCCTGCTTGTGTTACTGCTTGCCCTATGCATACAGATGTTAAAGAATATATAAGACTTTTAAGAGAAGGAAAGGGAGAGGAGGCTCTTCTTAAAATAAGAGAAAAACTTTTTCTTCCTGGAACATTAGGAAGAATTTGTGCTCATCCTTGCGAAGGAAAATGTAAAATAAATGAAATTAATTCTCCTATGTCAATTGCTGGATTAAAAAGATATATAGCTGATAATTTTGATAAAGAAGAATTATGGGATATGACTACTGAAAATAATAACAATAAAAGTGTTGCTATTATTGGAGCTGGTCCATCTGGTTTACAATCTGCCTTAGATTTAAGAAGAAAAGGATATAAAGTTACTGTATTTGAAAAATTACCTGTAAAAGGTGGAATGATGGCTGTTGGAATCCCTGAATATAGACTTCCTAGAGAACTGCTTTCACATGAAATAAGCTACATTGAAAAATTAGGTGTAGAATTTAAAATGAATTGTGAAATAGGAAAAGATATAGCTATGGAAGAAATAGTTAATAATTTTGACAGTATTATTGTTGCTGTTGGAAAACATAAAGGAAGAATTGGAACTTCTGTTGATTCTCCAGCTATTTTAAATGCTAGTGATTTTCTAAGAGATGCCTCTCTTAATAGAGAATCTCTAAAGATTGGGAAAAGAGTTCTTGTTATTGGTGGTGGAGATGTTGCCATGGACTGTGCTAGAACTTCTGTAAGATTAAAAAATGTAGAAAAAGTCTATTCAACTTGTCTTGAAAATTCTTTTGATGAAATGACAGCTTCTAAACATGAAGTAAAGGGAGCATATGATGAAGGAATTAATTTCTTACATGGTTATGGAGTAAAAGAAATTTCTTTAAATGAAAATAAAGCTCTTAAAAATATAACTCTTCAAAAATGTAACTCTTTATTTGATGAAAATGGAAATTTTGCACCATCTTTTGATGAGAATAATACTAAAGATCTAGAGGTTGATACTATAATTTTTGCAATAGGACAGGCTGTAGATGGAGAATTTGCTAAAGACTTCTTAACACAAAAAAGAAATTCTACTTTTGAATGTGATCCATTTACTCTTCAGAGTAAAAATAATAAAAAAATATTTATAACTGGAGATGCTAGTGGTGAATCTGTTATTGTAATCCAAGCTATGGCCACTGGAAGACGTGCTGCTGAATCTGCTCACAGATTTATGCAAGATTTAGATCTTTGTGAAGGAAGAGAGATTGAAGATACAAAAGGATATGATACTAAACTTAGAAGAGAAATAAATTGGGACGATATTAAAGAAAGAAGAGTTGAAATTAATGAACTTGATCCTAATGAAAGAATAAAATCTTTTGTTGAAGTATCAAAAGGATATACTGAGGAACAAGCTATATTTGAAGCTAATAGATGTCGTCAATGTGAATGTAAGCTTTGCATGAAAGAATGTATGATGCTTAAAGAATTTACTTCATGTCCAAAAGAATTATTTAGAAATTATTTAGAAAAAGGATACGATCATATGGATAAAATGATAGCATTCTCATGTAATGAATGTTCTCAATGTACTATCAAATGTCCAAAAGATCTTGATTTAAAAAGTAATTTTATTGAAATGAGAAAAGAATATATAAAAGACAATGGAAATAAACAAGTAATACCAGCATTTGTTGATTCTGACAGAATTCAAATGATGGAATGTAATTCTAAGTATTGTGTTACTATAAAGCCAAAGAAAAAGCCAAAATATATTTTTGTTCCTGGTTGTACTGTTCCAGCATATAATCCTGAACTAGTTGATAAAATTTACAAACACTTAAAAGAAGTTTTAGGTGATGATGTTACAGCTATGTTAAGATGTTGTGGAAAAGTTACTAAAATGATAGGACAAAGTGATGACTTTATTTTAAGAAATAAAATTGCTCTTGATGAAATAGAAAAAACTGGAGCTGATACTATTATTACTATTTGTCCTTCTTGTTTTGTTACATTCAAAGAAACAAGTAATAAAAATGTTATTGCTTATTGGGATTTAATGAAAGAAAAAATTGGTCTTCCAAAAGAAAGTATTGGAAAAGGAAAAGGTAGTTCAGTTGTATTCAATATCCATGATTCTTGTGTAACTAGAAATATTTCATCTCATCATGAAAATATTAGATGGATTCTTACTGAACTTGGTTATAAGTATGAAGAGATGCATAATATAAAAGAAAATACTAGATGTTGTGGTGTTGGTGGAATGGTTTGTTCTTCACGTCCTGAATTATATAAAGAAATCTACACAAGAAGAGCTAATGATTGTACTCAAGATTCTGTAATAAGTTATTGTGGATCATGTAGAGGAACATTAGAAGCTGCTGGTAAAGATTCTCTTCATATTCTTGATTTAATCTTTGGAGATATTTATACAGAAAGTACTTTTGACAAAAGAAGTTATACTTCTGAAGAAGAGATGTGGAAAAATAGAGCTAAGTCAAAAGAACTTTTTATAAAATCTGAATAATTTTTACTATTAACCCCATAATAGATATAAAAA
>JAHHTB010000105.1 GCA_020024855.1 Fusobacterium sp. | reverse complement strand
GTTAATAAAGTTTAATTATTAACTTATAGTAGTTTTTTTATTTATTTAGTTTCATCAAAAATTTTAGTTACAGTTGAAGGAGCTATTTCTAAAAAACGAGCTATTTCATTATTTGAAAAATTATACTTAGTTTTTAATAACTGACATAATTCTTTTCTATATTTTTGATTATCTTTTAAAGAAAAATTGTAAAGATTTAATGGAAAATTAGTCATATCAGCGTTACTTGAAAACATTTGTAAGTCATAATTCGTTCCAAAAATTTTATTAAGATCCTTAACATCAATATTTTTTGATAATACCTTTCTACAAAATAAGGTTCTATATTCAGATTTCTCTAAAATAGTAGCTCTAACAGTTGAAGGTAATGTGTCTAAAATTAAGTTTCCTTGTAAAATCCATTGTATTTCTGTAATAGTCATACCTGTAATTCTTAACAATGCTCCTAATAATAAAGATGAATCATAAATTTGGTCTGTAAAATTTTGTTGCATAAGTTTTTCCCCTTTTAATTTGATTATTATACCTATCCATATAATATCATATTTAAGAAAAATTGCCAAAAAATTAATTATATAATATAGTATGAGCCCAGTTATAGTAATATAGCTGGGCTTTATTAATTTCTTGTACGAAGGAGTGATAATAACATGTTTAAGATAATAAGTGGGATTTTAATTGTAATAGGAACAGTAATTAAGACTATAGATGATTTAACAAATAACAAATAGGAGGAAAAAATATGAAAGCTTATGAGATTAAAAATGCAATGATTGATACTTTAGATATATTCTTAGAGAGCAATCAAGATGAAATGGACAAAGAGAATTATGATGATGTGATGGAATATTTAAGGGAAGAATTAGAGAGTAAGAGTTCTAATATAGTGAGATATCTTAGAAACTTAGAGTTAGAGAATATAGTAGCCAAGACAGAGATAAATAGATTAGAGGAACTTAAAAAGAGTAGAGAAAAGAAGATTATTTCATTGAAAGGGTATATTAAAGGAATACTTTTAGAATTAGAGAAAAAGAAGATTGAAACTGATTTAGGAAATCTTAGTTTGAGAAAAACTACAAGTGTGGAGATAGTTGATTTATCCAAGATTCCTAAGGAATATATAGTTATTAAAGAGGAGAAAGCACCATTAAAGAGCTTAATAAAAGATAGCTTAAAGAAAAAGATAGCAGTTAGTGGAGCTATGCTTAAAGAAGATTATTCATTACAAATTAAATAAGGAGTGTGAAAGTATGGAAAATAAAGAGTTTATGAATATTATAGATGAATTAAAAGAAAATATAAATGATAAGATAAAAGATTTCTTGGATAACTCACAAGAATTGAAGGAGTTCATAGAATTTAGAAGAAAGAACTTCTATAATTATAGCATTAGGAATAATGTTTTAATCTATAAGCAAGATAAAACAGCAACTATGATAGCTAGTTTTAAAAGATGGAAAGAGCTTGGATATAATATAAAGAAAGGAGCTAAAGCTATTCATATCTTAGTGCCACTTGTTAGTAAAAAGATAGTTGATGGAAAAGAAGAGCAAAAGGTGTATGGATATAGATATGCAAATGTCTTTGATATTAAAAGTACTATTCCTACAGATAAAGCAGTTACTATTCCAGAGATTGATACTAGGATGAAACGAGGGGATAGTAAATATAAGATAACAGAATTGTTTAAAAAATCTAAGGAAATAGTGGAACAGTATATTCCAGTAAATATAGTTAAAGAATTTTATGCTAAAGGTTGTACTGATGGAAAAACAATTACACTTAGAAAAGATAGATATGTAGCTATGAGTGGAACTCTTATGCATGAGTTTACTCATTATTTAAATCATTTTAAGGATAGTACTAAAAGTCAAAATCAAGAAGAAGTAGAAGCAGAGATAGGAACCATGTTATATGGTTCCTATTTTAATTTAGACATAAGTGGGAAGTATAAGTATATAGCTCTATGGAAAAGTAAGGATGTAAGACTAGATGAAGCCTTTGATGTAGCTTTATCATCATTTGAAGAGTTGCTATACGGAAATATAGATAAGAAAGGATTAATAGATTTAATAGAAGGAAAAGAGGAGGAGTAATTATGTTAAGCACAAAAAGAGTTATAAAAATATTGGAGAAGTTAATATTAGAAATGGAGAAAATAAACGTTAGAAAGGTAATAAGTATATCATTATCTGAAACTAATAGAAATATCCCTAAAGTTCCTAAAGCAGTGATTAAGGAAATGTTAGAAGAAGTTAAACAAAAGAATAAAACTAATTTATCAATTGTAGATATTACAAATGATGATTCAAGATATATATTCCAAGATATTTTAAATGGAAAGTTAGTAGTAAATAACCTAAGTAAGGAAGTAATCATAGGAGTAAGAATTTAAAAGGGAGAGATATGATGAGAACTATATTTATGACACCACTTGTAAGACATGATTTAGATGTAAGAGCATTACTAATGATAGTGTCAGCATTAAGATTAAAGGAAGAGAAAGAGGAAAGTCAAGGATTAGACTCATTTCAAATATTTGAGTTCAAAGGTAAAAAGATGATTAATATACAGGAAGAGCCACAAGATAAAATAGAGTTTGAACTAAGTTATGAAATGAAAGAGTGTAAAGTATTGGCAGTACTAGGATTAGATGAAACACTTGGAGAATATTGGACTATCATGTTCCCAAGAGAATATTAAAAGGAGGATTAAGAGTATGGATAAGTTATTAGAAAAATTAAGAGAACCATTTGATAGAGAAGAGTTAGAATTTAGAGTTGGAGCAGTAAATAAAGATAAGATGGAAGGATTGGCTCTTGCTTATGTACAAGCAAGAGCTATCCAAAATAGATTAGATAAGCTATTTGGAATAGATGGGTGGACAGTATCATATAGAGAAGTATCAGCGGGATTTATCTGCTCTCTATCTATTAAAATAAATGATAAATGGATAACCAAAGAAGATGGAGCAAGTATGACAGAGTATGAAAGTATAAAAGGGGGAATATCTAATGCCTTTAAAAGAGTAGCAAGTAGTGGATTTGGAATAGGGAGATATTTGTATAAAGTTAAAAATAAATGGTATCCAGTTAAACAACAAGGTAAGGGATATGTATTTACAGTAGAGCCAGAGTTAGAACTTGAAGATAATAAACTAACATTTAAAAAGTTAGAAGTAGAAACGGAGGAACCTAAGGTAATAGGAAGTAGCAAGATTGTAATAGAGTTTGGGAAGTATAAAGGACTTACATTGCAAGAAATATACGATAGGGATATCAATTATATTAAGTATTTAAAGGCTAATGCCAAAGATAAGAAAATATCACAAGCATGTGCAGAAATGATAGCATAAGGAGATGATGAAGAGTGAATAATTATCAAAAGTTATTAGATGAATTTGTAAATTTTGAAGAGGAAACCTTAGAAAAAGATAGTAGAGAGGTTTATTCTATGGTAGGACAGATAAAGTTCTATACTGATATTATGAATTATCTTGAATTTGGAAAGATAGAAGTAAGAGATTTAGAGAAGATAAAATCACTTAAGGACTTATACTATTTCTATATGGAGAGTGATGATTATATTGTAGGAAGATTTGAAGATACAGAAGACTTTATAAAAGCATATATAAAGAAGTTGGAGGATAATTAATGGATAGATTAACAGAAGAATATTTAAGGTTTAAGAACTCAATATTAGCTTTGAATAAAGAAGAAATATTTGAAAGAGCTTTTAAAATAGTATTCTATAATGAGATTTATAAATACTTTAAAAATATTGGAGCGAGTGTTGATAAAGATATTAGTATAGCTGGTCTATATAGTTTTTATATCAAGTATGAGCTATTAAGTATTAATAACACAGAAGAGATAGCAGAGTTCATTAATGTATATAGAAAATATGTAGCATAAGAGGAGGAATGATTATGTTAGAAATAGTTGGAGGAATATTAATAGCATTAGGAACAGCAGTAACAACAATAGCTGGAATTATTAATAAGAAATAAAAAACTAAAATTAATAATAAGGGCTTCTACTAAGGAGCCCTTTTATTATGGAGGAAATTTATGAAAAAGATATTGAAATTTTTAAAATGTAAAGATAAAGAGGAAGTAATTTACAAGATGAGAAGTTACGAAGAAACACAAGAGATAGAGGAGTTAAAAGAGTTAATATATTACATTAGTAAAGAAGGAATAAAAAGAAAAGATTTAACTACTGTGAAGAATAAAGAAAATCTTCTTGAATTTTTAAAGACAAATCTATCTACTAGGCATAACGAGGAATTTAAAATACTCTTTCTAAATAATGCCAATAAACTTATAGCTGAAAAGACACTATTTTATGGAACTATAGATAAATCAGTAGTATATCCAAGAGTAGTATTAGAGGAAGTATTGAGATATAACTCGGCTGGAGTAATACTAGCACATAATCATCCAAGTGGAAATCTTAGACCAAGTAAACAGGATATACAACTGACAGAAGCACTTCAAGACTTGTTAGAAAAGATAAATGTAGTAGTATTAGACCATATAATAATAGGGAATGATAAGTATTTTAGTTTCAGAGAAGAAGGATTATTATAAGATGCTTAAAGGAATAAACGATTTCTATAATTATATTAGAAGTCTTTTGTTTATATAAGTTGAAAAAATGACTCATTATGAGATAGAAAATAACATGAGTTATTCAATAAAAACCTTATTATTACTATATATTTTATTAAAATATATTTTATAAAAATAGTAAAAAAATACTATTTGAGAGCACTTTTTAAAAGTGTTAGAATATAGAAAAATAGAATGTTAAGAGGAAAAAATGAGAAAAAAAATAAGAGTAAAAATTCCTAAGCTTGTTTATGATGTGATGATCCAAGATATGAAATATTTGGATTTGAAAAGAGAAACTCTATATAATATAATTCTTCAAGAATTGGGTTTTGAAAAAATTCATGAAATAGGGAAAGAGTTACTAAGTTTAGATGAAAAGAAGCAAATAGCTTTTAACTTAAATGATATGAATACAAGTTTAATATTAGCTATGCAAGAGAATCAAAATATAGATAATGATGGAGAATTAATTATTAAATTATTTTCAACTTATGCTAATTTACACTCTGCTATAAGGGAAAGAGTTATTAGAAAAGATTTCTTCTTACGTTTAGAGAAGGCTGTTAAAGAGAAAAATGAGGTTAAAATATTATATCAAGATAATGTAACTAAGATATTACCATTAGCTTTTGAAAGAGATTCTGAAACTGGTTATAACTATCTGAGAGTAAAAAATGGAAAAGAAGAATTTTTATATGAGGTTAGAAAAATAAAATTTGTATCATAAAGAAAAGGTGGGAGAGAAAATGTTAAAAAAAATATGTATAACTTTAATACTTTGTTTTATAGTTTTAGGTTGTGATAATACTGATGATATTCCATTGAGTTGGAGTAAAAAAAATGGAGTTGATATTTTAATAACTTCTAAGGGAGAACCAGTTAATGGAACTGTAATATACCAAGAAATTGATTTTTATAAAAATATTCTTTTAAATAAAGCAGAATTTAAATTAAAAGAAGGAGAACCTATAGGTGAATGGAAATTATTTGCTAACAATGGTATGGAATTATTAAATGGCAAAGGGAAGTGGGAAAAAAGAAATACAAATTATATATTTGATGGAGAAATAGAGATCTTAAATCATCCAGCTTTTAAAAATAATGTTATTTTAAAGGGGAAATTTTCATTAAATCTTAAATATTTAATAACAGAACTTGGAAATTATTTAGAAAGCTATGGAAAAGATTTAAATTCTAGAAATCTTTTAGGAAAACGTGGCTTAGGAGTTCTTGAGTTAAAAGATGGGACAGAAATTAGAAAAAAAGATGGTACTACTATTAAATTTAAAAACAATCATATTTCAAGCATTAGTTGTGAAAATGAGGAAGAGTTATATTTAAAAATAAGTGATGAACCAGATAAAAATGGATTATACGATATTAAATTTAAAATAAATTATACAGATTATACGAATTATAGAAATTATCCAAATAGAATAGTAGAGGTAAGAACAAAGGCAACTCTTAAATCAAATAATGGAATTGCTAATATGTTATTAGAATTAAACCCAAATACAAAATTTGTAACATATGAAGATGGAGAGCTTTATGATGATAATATGCAATATCAAGTTGAAAGTGAATATGATGAAAATGGGTTTTATTCTTATCAGTTAAATGAAAATAAAAATAAATATGTTATAGATTTTATTAATGATTCTTTAGAGAAAACTTCTATATATAATTTCTCTTGGAAAAAACAATATAAATATCTTTTACTTATAGAAGAAGAAA
>JAHHTB010000104.1 GCA_020024855.1 Fusobacterium sp. | reverse complement strand
TGAGTAAACATTCCTGTAAAATAAATATTTTTTATTTTGTCGTTAATTATATTTTTATCAAAAAAAGTTTTTTCTTTAGTTGAATCAAAACAATAAGTATCTACATTAAAGCTTTTATTACTAAATTCTCTAACTCTCAAATCATCTTTAGCAACATATAGTCCCTCTTTAGTAGAAAATTTATATACTCCATCTTTAGGCTCTTTTACTAGTAAAACTTCTTCTTCTTTCTCTTCCTTAATAACTTTTATTTCATAGAATACATCAAATAATTTAGGAATAATAATATCATATATAATCTCATTATACTCATTTACATATTCTAAAATTTTAGGTAAAGTATCTTTAGAATTTTTTAGTAACTTTTCTATAAGTAGACAAGAAAGATTTAAATAATTACTAATCTCATTTATGAGCATAAATTTAGAATATTTTTTCTTATTTCTAGTAGTAGATGTTATAATATCTTTTCCTCCATTTCTTAATTGAACTCCACTATATTCAGTTTTTATAATTTCATATTTAGAATAATCAACTTGAGAAAGTTCAAAATCTACTGTATCTACTATCTCTTTCTTTTCTTCAAACATATGGTGGTGAATAACTTTTTTTATTTTTACTTTTTTAGCTGGTGGAACTATTCTAACTTCTTTTTGGATTTTATCTGCATTAGTTTCTTCTGCTTCTTGTATTCCTATACGATAGTTTTTATTTAATTCGTTTTCAAGAATTTCAACATTTTCATTTGAAAGATAAATTTTTCCTGTTTCTTGTGTATCTCCTATACTTCTCAAACATCTCATTGTAACTTGAAGTACAAAAACTGTTGAACTTGGTTTTGGTTTTCTATAAAGAGCTACTGAAAAAAGAGAACGACAATTCCAACCTTCTTTTCCTTTATTAACTAATAATATTATCTGTTTGTCAGAACTTGGAGTATCAAGAGATTGAAACTCTTTTATATCTTCACTCTTAGTAAGTTTAGAATCTCCTACATTTACTAATATCTTACTTTTGGAAATTCCTAACTCATCAAGAGCTCTTTCTACTAGAGGTTTTAACTCATTTTCTAACTCTTCTATCTTAGAAGCATAAAAAGCTATCTTAGGAAGTAACCCTTCGTATCTTTTACCTTTATGATCTTTCATAAAATTACTTAAAACATCTTTTATAAATTCATATTCTTTTATATTCTCATATCCATTTATTTTTATTTTTTTTAAAAAATTATTACTAATAGCATCTTTAAGTCCATAGGAATATACAACTTCTGGTAAAATCTTATTTTCTACATATGGTGTTCCTGTAAAATTGTAACAAGCAACTAAACTTGTACTTCTCTTAGCTAATTCTTCTGATATAAAATTTATTGTACTTCTAAGAGTAGAGTCTTTTTCTTTTTTCTCTTCTCCTTGTAAATCTTTCATTAACTCTTTTCCATATAGGTGATGAGCTTCATCTACATAAATACCTAGTTGAGTTAATCTTACAATTTTTTCAAATCTTTGATTAACTATTAAATTATCAGAATCTCTTAAATTATCTTCTTCAAAAGTATCTCCATATAAATCAGTTAAAAGTGAGCTTGTGTCTTTTGATAGCTTCATATTATAAAGTTTATCTACTGCTTTCAATTCTTTATTTCTATTTTTAATTATTATTTTTTGGTTATTTGAAATAATAATATTAAATTTAGAGCCATTTATAGTATTTAATGATTCCCCTGTTTCACTTAAAAAATGAATTTTTAAATTAGCATCTAAAAAATTTAAATATTCTTTAGGAACTACCTTACTCTTATCAAAAGTAAATATCTCTCTTAATGAATCAAGAACAGTTTTATCTGGGGCTAATACAAGAGCATTATGACAGAATCTCCTATCTCTTGGAAATTTATTAGCAAGTAAAAATTCATAAAATATACAAGTAGCCATTAAGATAGTTTTCCCTGTTCCCATAGTTAGAGCAAATATATAGTTTGAATACCCTCTTTCATTATTTTTTCTAAGTTGATCATAAATCTTTTGATAATCTTCTTGGTTATAAATATCTATTAACCTAGCATTACCTTGATTATCTACTCCTTCTCTTGTTTCAAAAATTCCTCTATAATTAGCCCACTCTTCAAATATATCAGCTACATTTTTATTATTTAATAGCTCTTTTATAAATATATACATCTCTAAAGCTTCTAATTGAGGAGTTCTTAAAAATCCATTCTCCTCATTAAAATTCAAAAATTGTTTACTAATACTTTTATATTTTGCTCTTAATTTTAATCTTCTACTTTTATAAAAGTAATTTAAAGTTGTAAAAAAGTTAAAATCTATCAAAGGAGTAACTGTATTCTTCTTAAGCTTAGCCATTTTTTACCTCCAATTCAAGAGAATTAGATAATAAATCAGTTATTTTAACTCTTATAGTTCCAAAATCTTCTGGTATCTCATACTCTCCAGCTACTAAATTTTTCTTATCTGGAGTATCAAATATAGAAGGCTCTAAGACTGCTCCATCATAATTCCAATCTATAAGAATAGAGTCAACTAATACTCTCCAATCCTCTATGTTTCCAGCCTCTTCTCCTAATTTATCTAAAAGAACTCTTGGGTAAAAACTATTTATAATTAATTTATTTCCTTGAATTTCTATATCTGCTTCAGAGTCTCTTTCAAAATTTATATCCATTCTATCCTTTAAAACATCTACTATTTTTAGATCTATTTTATATGGTTTTACTTGCTCTTCAAAAGAAGCTTTTAAATCTGATTCATGCCCCATACAGATTAAAGTTATACTTTCCACAGATTTTAGAGGGTTTTCAGCTTTTCTTTGCTCATATACTTTATAATTAAGATTTAATATAAGAGAATCTAAGTCTCCCTTAGTAGTAATTCTGTTAGTAGGCATAATCTTAATCATTCTACCCTCCTTTTGCCCATCAAATATGTTACTATTATCAAATTTCTCTATCTCATATGCTTCCAATAAAATTTCTTTAGCTTGAATAGGATTTCTAAAAAAGTCATAGTTGTTAACATTATAATATTCAAATCCTGTATATAACTCCTCATTATCTCTATTCTCTTCTGCTATTTTTAATAATCTTTTTGTAGTAGTTTGAATAGCTCCCATATTAATGTCTGTACCTATAAATTTTCTACCTAGTTTCATAGCTACTGCTTGAGTTGTACCAGACCCCATAAAACAATCAAATATTATATCTCCTGGATTAGATGAAGCCTTTATTATTCTTTCTAATAATTTTTTTGGTTTTTGTGTAGGATATCCTAAAACTTCTCCTGGATATCTTGCTGCTCTTTGAACATCTATCCAAAAATCTTCTGGAACTTTTCCATCAGCATTTAATTCTATTTTATCAAAATTCATCCCACCTGTTCCAATAACATTTCTATTAGCTCTATCTAAACTTCCTGCTGCATATGGAATTCTTATGTCATTAGTATTCAATATATAATTATTTGTTTTACTATATCTTAATATATTATCGTGTTTTTTAGGAAAATCTTTTCCTACATTTGAGGCACCAGTATAGCACCATACAATCTCATTTCTAAAATTTTCAAAACCAAAAATTTCATCCATTAAACATCTTAAATGATGTACTTTATGCCAATCACAATGTAGATAGATACTTCCATCATCTGCTAAAAGCTCTCTTAAAAGTATTAATCTTTCATACATAAATTGAAGATACTCTCCATTATTCCAAATATCCGAATACTGTTTTTCTTCAAATGTATTTTGATCATTTTTAAACTTTTCAATTCCTTTTAATTCAATAGTTTTTTTATAATCTGCCTTTGAATCAAAAGGTGGGTCTATATATATTAATTTTATCTTTCCTCTATACTCTCTCAAAAGATGAGCCATTACTTGAAGGTTATCTCCCCAAAATATCTTATTAAACCAACCATCTTTTTCCTCTCCATATCTCTCTTTTAATTGAGCTGGGAAAAATCTAGTGTCAGAATAAGTTTTCTTTCCTTTCCATGCTAACTCTGGAAACCCTTCTATTGGATTTACTCTAAATCTTTTGTTATCTACTTTCTCTTTTTTTTCTACTTGCTCTTCAAATAATTTCATTATTTCTCCTCTCCATTGTGACAGTAAAATCTCATATCACAGTTTTTACATTTTGTCTTATCTTTAGAAGTTCCTTTAAACTTCTTATTTTGAATTTTATTAACTATACTATCAAAAGATTCTATTGTTTTTTCAATAGAACTTGATTCTAAATTAAAATTTATAAATGGACTTCCATTATTTTCACTGGTATAATACAAAGAAGTTCCTACAACTTTTTTTCCCTGTTTCTCTAATAAATATTTATAAATCTCAAGCTGTTTTTTATAAATATCTATTCTTTCCCAGTCATTAGAAATACTTGGTTTTTTAGTAGATTTAAAATCTATAATCTCATATCCATTGTCTTTCTTATTAATCAAATCAACTACACCTTTTAAAATATAATTTTCTTTGACTAAAGTAAACTCTTTTTCAACTTCTGCTACTTCATTAAATTTTTTCTTTTCAACATATTGCATAATATTTTCAAAGCCTTTATTTAATACAACAGGAGCAAGATATGATTTCTGACTTTTAGAAATTCCTTCATAGTTATTTCTAAACCATTCATAGATTTCATCTCTTTTAAATTGATAATTTCCATCCTCCAAAGCTTTTTTATTTATATCTTCTATGGTTTGATGAATCAATGTTCCAAAAATCATTCCCTGTTTACGTACTGGAGAAAATTCAAGCTCTTTAAAAAATTTATACTCTTGAGGGCAATTATCATAAACTAAAATATCAGAAGTAAAAGAATAAGTTTCTTTTAAAAAACTCTCTTTTACTGTTGCTAATTCTATCTCCTTTAACTCTCTTATTTTCTCTCTCCAATAAGGAATATGCTTATATATATCTAAAAAATGCCTCCTTGGGGATATTATGGTGGTTTTTCCCATTTTCTCACAGGTAGATAAAACTAATAAATTTTGTGCTCTTGAAAAAGCTGTATAAAATAATCTCCAAAAATCAAAATCTTTTGTCATATATAATGGCTCATAATTTCCTTTTCTATAAACCTCTGTCTCTAATATTTCATCTATTTCTGAATATTGATTTCTTGGGTAACTATCTAAAGATCCAACTATAACAATAGGGAATTCTAATCCTTTAGATTGATGAATAGTTAAGAATGAAACATATCCACTAGGGGCAAAATTTTTCTCATCTTCATACTCATTTACTCCACCATCTCTTAAAAATCTAAGATAAATAGAGAAAAAACTATTAGTATAATAATCTATAAACCTTTGATTTAATACTGAAATATTTTCTAAAAATTCAAAATTAGTGATCAATTTAGAGAGAATTGATAAATTTCTAACCTCTCTAAAATTCTCTATTTTTTCATTTCTTAACCAATTATTAAATGGTTCAAACTGTAAAAGTTCATAAAATACTGTTGAAAAAGCATAATCTAAATTCTCATTAGTATGTTTAACAGCTTTTTTTCTAAACCAGAGACTTAGTTCTTTATCTTGCTTTGCTACCTCATTAAATTTAAAAAGACACTCTTTATAATAATTATTTAATTCACTCTCATTATCTTCCAAAATTTTTTTAACCATTCTAGGAAAACTTCCAAGTATTCCACCAAGCATAATTTTAACTTCATCTCTATCAAAAAATACTCCAGCTCTTGGAGAATATACAGGTATTCCATTAGCTTCTAAAAACTTATAAAGTCCTATTACTTTAGGATTCTTAACTGACTTAAATAGAAAAGCTATTTGATTATAATCAGTTAAAATATTCTCTTTTTTCAAACAAATTATAAAATTTAATACTTCATTATACCAATCTTCCTCATTCTCTTTTCCAGGTACTTTTAGAACTCTTTGTTTTCCACTTATATGATGTTCAAGAGCTTTTAAAGACTTATCATGTCTAAATCCATACCAATTCAATTGCTTTATCCAACTATCATAAAAATCTATAATGCTCTTATCTGAACGATAGTTTATTTCTAATTTCAAAACTTTACACTCTTTAAAGTTTTTAGGAAACTCTAAGATATTTCTAATTGTAGCTCCTCTAAATCTATACAATCCTTGGTCATCATCTCCTACAACACAAAGATTTTTCTTTTCACCTGCTAATTTAAAAATTATCTCCTCTTGAATAGAATTTGTATCTTGGTATTCATCTATCATTAAATATTCTATCTCATTATTTAATTTTTTTAAAATCTCTTCATTTTCTAAAATTTTAAAAGTTTTTAACTGAATACTAGAAAAATCTAAAATATTTTCATCTTTAAGAATC
>JAHHTB010000103.1 GCA_020024855.1 Fusobacterium sp. | reverse complement strand
ATTATATACTTGTGCCAAATGAGCCGCTAAATTATCGCCTGTACTTAAACAATCATCTACAATTAATATTTTTTGTTCACTACCATAGCTTTCTACTTTATGACCTTCAAGTAATAATTTTTTTTCAACTTCATCTATATTTTTAAAAAAAGGTTCATTTATAGGTTTCTTTGGTTCTGTTCCCATTAATTCTTGATGACCATAAAATGTATCACATCCAAAATGCTTCAATTTACTTTTTCCAAAAATAGCTATATTCGAAAATTTTATATCATCAACTTCTAAATTAGCTGCATTTGCTATTCCTAATTTTTGTAAATTAGGAATAGCTATCCCTTTATTTTTAGAAACAACACTTTTATATGTATTTGCTCCTATATCTTGTGGTCTTGTGGCCTTTACATCTTCCATTTCACCAATTCCAAAGCTATCCAAAACAAGAACTATGAATCTTCCCATTTATTTCTCCCTTCCTAAACTATCATATATCCCTATTATATATGGTTTATTTTCCTTCATTCCACCTATTAAAGCAACATCACTTCTTGTTACAAATATTTGTGTCCTAAATGCTCCTAAAACTGTATCTCCAACGTTTGCTTCTTCATTAAGCTCAAAATAATAGTCTATACTTTCATCTGTTGGAGGAGTTACTTTTATTTCCTTCAGAGATTTTGATTTATTTCCTACTAAAACACTTTCTATTCCAGAACGTCTATAATATCCTCCACCATAAAAATAACCTTTTCCTCTTAAATTATGAGAAACTTCTGAAAGGTATAAAATCGCTGGTTTTTCTCCCTCATCATTATATGCATTAAATGGTGTAGTTCCTGTTAGTGCATGTCCTGGTTCTCCGTGTGTTCCTCCATTTTCTCTAATATTCTTTATATTAGCTAAACTTGTTGCTGAAGGAAAATTAAGCTGTTCTACTTCTATTCTATATTTACTTAAAATATTTTTTGCTTTTTTTATGGTTTCAACATTTTTTGTAGGGTTAATCTTATTTAGACTTTTATCATACAAATAACAAGGAAAAGAAGTTAATCCATTTATTTTAATATTTTTTAGCTTTTTTACCTTCATACAAAGCCCTTCAAGTTCATTTAAATAAAATCCACCACTTTGTCCTGAATATATTATGCTATCTTCTTCTAAGACTCTCAACATAATATTTTGTATCTTATTTAATTTCTTAGCCACTTTATCTATTTGTTCTATCTTTTCATAAGAATAAACTGTCATTATTTCAACATTGCTTTTTATAATTTCCTCAAGTAACTTTGTTGGTGCTTGTACTAAATGTCCTACATTTCCAAGAGGAATATTATTTTTTATCATTATTTCTGCTTCTTTAAAATCAACAGCAACCACTCCTGAATATCCTAATTCCAAAATTTTTTTAGCTAAAAAAGGTATTCTTCCTATTTGTTTTGTCATTGCATATAACTTTATATTATTTTTTTTTGCTTTTTCTATTAATAATTTAGCATTATCTAAAATAGTATCTACATCTAGTAAATATGTGTCTGGAGAAAGTAATCCTTTTTGATGAAATTCAATTGCTACATTTAGTAAATTTTGATTTCTTTCTTGTAATTTCTTTAAAAACATTACCTATTCCTCCTGTATTTTCTTATAACTTTCCTCTAAAATTCTAATTATTGTCTCCACTCCTGCTCTATTAGGATTTATTCTAATCATTCTTTTTTCAAGTGTTGGATCTGTTTTTCTGAATGTACCTGATATTCTATAGAATAATGGTGAAAACTCATATTTCGATTCAGCTCCTACTGGATTTGGCAAAGCTCCTAATTTTTCAGAATAAACTAACATTTCTTCTGCTATATTTTCTTTTAACTCAACAATAACAACTTTTGATTGAGCATTTACTAAATATGCATTTTTTATAAATGATAATCTTCCATTGTTTAAAATTTGAATCAATTCATCATTTACTTCTCCTTGAATAGCTAGAGAAACAGGGGCATATACCATTCCTCTTAATACATCTAGTGCCTCGTGTCCTTGAACTTGTCCACCACCAGAGTAATTTGATTCTATTACTTGGGATACATATTTTTCATCTCCAACTAAACATCCTATTCCTTCTGGACCTAATAATTTAAAAGTTGAAAATGCTGATAAATTAGCTCCTAATTCAACTCCAATATTTTTAACTTTCATTACTGCATAATTATCGTCTGTTAATATAGGAACTTCATATTCTTTTATTTTTTCTATTACCTCAGTAATTTTATAACTATCATCTATTTTTTGACGAGTATACTGTACAACCACTACATCAATCTTCTCATTTTTTAAAATTTTTTCTAACTCTTCTAAATTATTATAATCTACCTCTAAAATATTTGCATTTAACATCTGTAAAGATACTAAAGTTGTTGGATAAATAGGTGCTTTGTGTACTAATACTCTTCTTGTTTTAGAATTCTTTAAAATACTATATAATCCCCATTTTATAGCTGATGTTCCTGCCCCTCTAACTAAAATAGCTTTCTCTACGCCAAAAAAATCTGCTATTATTTCTTCAATCTTCTTGGTAGTTCTTGGTTTATTTAATCCCTTTACTACCCCTAGGTCCCCTCTTGTTAAAATTTCACTTCCTCTAAATTTTCTTGTAATTATATCTATTAATTTAAATTGTTTTCTTTTTGCCTCTTCTAATGTAATTGATTCTAATGGATATGTTTTCATCATTTTTCCCTTTCTATTTTATTCCTAAAATTTTTTTTGGATTTTCAACTAAAAACTTTTCTATTTTTTCTAATTCTACCCCATTCTCAATTAACTTTGGAACAAATTCTTCAAGTAAATAGGAATACCCTATTCCACCATTCTCTTTTAAATGAGATTGTCTTGTTAAATCTACTGATAATAGAATTTTATCTTCCCATCCTCTATCACATAAATATTTAATATATTCAACTCTTTTTTCTTCTGAAAGATATTTTATCTTTCCTATTGTGTCAAAAGAAATATAAACTCCTCTTTTTAATAAACTCTCTATATAATGTATATCTTTTGATAAATCAGTGTGTCCTAAAATAACTTTTTCTAAATTTCCACCATTTTTTTCAATTATATCTAACTGTTCGTGTCCTAATTTCCCTAGACTTGTGTGTGTTGATACATATACTCCCGTTTTTTTCTGTACTCTACTTGCTACTGTAAAAATCTTTTCTTCAAGGGAAGTCATTTTTTCAAAGCCTGTTCCTATTTCACCTATAAAAGTTGCTTTTTTATTTGTTCCATCTATTCCTATTTTTATATCCTTTATTAATTTTTCTTCTAATTTTTCTATACTTAATTTTTCAACTTCCTCTGGAAAAAATGGTTCTTTATAATAACCTGTTGACATTAAAATTTCTATTCCTGTTTCCTTTTCCAACCTTATTATGAATTCAACATTTCTTCCCATTCCAATATTCGTAACATCAACTATTCTTACTACTCCTAATTCTTTTAATCTTAATAATTCTTTTTTCGTTTTTTCAAACTCATCTAATTTACAATCGATATTATTTTTTACTCCAGATAAATCTATTGTCATATGTTCATGTATATATGTTATATCTTTCATCCCTACATCTCCTCTAAAATTTCAAATGTTCTATTATCTATTCTTTTTAAAGGATAATTTAAAAAATATTCTTGAAATAATTTTGGACGATATTCATAGTCTAATATTTTTCCTATTTCTAAAACATATTTCAAACCATCCTTTCCCTTTGGTGTTACTATTACTATAGAACTTCCTATATTTTTTAAAGGAATTGTAATCGCAGTACAATCAAGCATATTAAAAACTTTTAAAAATTTTTTATTAGAATTTTTTTGAAAAGTTTTACCACTATCTCCTAAACAACCTAAAATACTATCCCCTATACCATCTACTTCTATATTTTTTTCAACATATATAAAAACATCTCCCAGTTGAAAAATATTGTTTAGCTCTATCATCAATTCTTCTCTAGAGAAAAGTGATCTGTCTTTCCAAATTGTAATTTCATAATTATTTTTTAGTTTATCTCTGATATCTTTCTCAAGAGTATCACTCAAAACTAATTTCTTTAATTTTTTTTCATTTTCTTCATAAAAAATTTTCAAAATTTTTTCTAATTCTACAAAATTTTGAGTTATAAATCCAATTCCAGCAGTAAAGACTATTTCATCTGTTGATTTCTTTTTATTTTTACCTTTCAATCCCATTCCAGATAAAAGAGCTGAATATAAGTTTAAAGAAATTGCTGGTCCTAAAACGGAACCACCACCATCAGTTCCTATCCCTACTGTATTTAATCCATAAAGAACATTTATTGCCGTTCCACTTGATGAACCTGTCATGACTTTTGAAGTTATTGGATTTAATAACCTGATATCAATAGCTCTTCCCCTATCTGATGAAAAATCTACTGTATTCCAAATATATCCATTTCTTAAAAGTTTTTTTATTAATTTATTGTCAATTTCTTTGCTATCTTTTACTCCTATTGTTTTTCCTTTATTTTTACAAAACTCTAAAATAATATTTGGATTTTGTTCCTTAACTGTTTTTCCTATAAAATTTTTTGTTCTATCAATTCCTGCTAAAATCTTTTCCATAACTCAACCTCATATCTTATAATTTAAGAGGAGTCCCCCTCCTCTTAAAACTTTAATTTTATCCTACATATAATCCTATAAGTGAAAAAATATTCAGTATTATTCCTAGCATAATTGCTGAAACTGGTCCTACTGCCATATCTACTAAAGGTTTTTTTACTGTTTTATTTAACACGTATACTCCTGCAACAAATAAATACCCTAATCCTGGAGCCATGGCATCTGCTGCTATCATTCCTCCAACTATTAAAGAAATTTCAAGAACTTTTGACATTGCAGTTCTAATTTGATCTCCACATGCTTTAACTCCTGGGAATTTATCTAAAAATTTAGCTACTGCACCTAAAGCATAAATCTCAATAATAATTGCTAATACTCCCCCTATAAATGCTATAATAGGATTTCTTAAAAATATTCCAACTACAAATACAAATGTCATTCCTGCTGGAGCATATACTCCTGTTGCTATTGCTGTTGTTGCTACTAAAGGAACAAAACCAATCGCTCTAGCCAAAGCTGCTAGCCCCGCTTCTGATATTTTTCCTTCTGCTAATAAGTTTAAAGAAATTGGGTCTCCTGCAACTAAATTTAAACTTATTGCTGTAGCTATAACTCCTCCCATTAATCCTAATGGAATTACATTCTTCTTAATTTTTTCTACTCTTGTTGCAAATATATTTAATAACATTTCATTTGACCCAACACCATTTGTCGTTGCTTTTTCTCTCATTGCAAAAGTTACCATTATAATCATTCCTACTAATAAAGCCATTCCATCTGGATTTAAAGTTATTGTACTTCCCTCAAAAGAAATTTTTCCATATACTTGAAATAACTGTCTAACTAAAATAGTTGTTATAAATGTTATTACTCCTTTTTTAAATCCATATTGATAAGCTACCACTAAAGCAGGAAAGGCTGCAAATGCAATAATTATTGGTGCTCCTACTTTTCCCAATGCTGGCAAAAAATTTACAGGTAATTTTGCAAATAATTCTACAATTATTTTTAAACCCAATGTTATCATTAATCCATATACTCCACCAACAACTGTTGAAAAAATTGCTCCCTTTTTATCCATACTAAATGATGTTCCTATTATATCTGTTGCTAATAAAATACTATGTACTAATATTATTGGTGTTGTTAATGAAAATGGAATTCCAAATCCAACAACAAGTCCAAAGCTTAGTGCAAAACTTGTTGCTGCCAAAGATTTTCTATCCATTCTTCCTTCTAAAAATTCTGGAACAATCGGTCTTAATCCATCATTAAATACTGCAACTCCTCTATTTGCTAAAAATGAAGCTAGTGCTCCCAGTAAAATTGCAACTACATAATTCATATTAACACACTCCTTATTTTAAAATTTCCTTTAAAATTACTGGAACTACTTGTTCTATATGTTGTGCTGTAAATCCAAATGCTTTTTTACCTGCATTAACCTCTGCTATTATTTCTACATCAGATTTTATGTTTCCTGGCATTGATACTGTAGCACAATTATTTGCTCCTAATAATGCTATAGCCATTGCTAAAGCACCGCCACCACCAGTATTACAAGCTCCTAAATAAATATCTGCCACTCCTGTTTTAACATCCATAGCTGCTTCTATATCACTTTTTATTGTTATAGTTGCTTTTTCTCCAACTATTTTCTTTACTACTGCTGCTAATTTTTCTTTATCAATTTGTCCTCCAATAACTATTTTTTTCATAAAAACCCCCTTTTAATCATTTATAATATCTAATAT
>JAHHTB010000102.1 GCA_020024855.1 Fusobacterium sp. | reverse complement strand
AATCGAACCCCCAACACCCTGATCCGTAGTCAAGTGCTCTATCCAATTGAGCTACAGGTACATTTATAAAAAAAAAGGTAGAAAATAATCTACCTTCTAATTGTCAAACTGGCGGTGAAGGAGAGATTTGAACTCTCGGTACCGGTTTATTGGTACTCTCCCTTAGCAGGGGAGTGCATTAGGCCACTCTGCCACTTCACCACTGGCGGAGAGTTAGAGACTCGAACTCTAAAGTCTTACGACGCCGGTTTTCAAGACCGGTTCCTTACCAATTAGGATAACTCTCCACTCCAAGAATTTTATCATAAGGTTGCCCTTTTGTCAACATTTTATAGTACTTTTTTTTAGAGAAAAGCGATTTTATTAAAATTATTTAGTTCCAAATATTCTATCTCCACAATCTCCTAGACCTGGTACTATATAACCATGCTCATTTAGACACTTATCTATTTTTGCTGTATAAATTGATACATCTGGATGTTTTTCATTAACTTTAGCTATCCCTTCTGGAGCTGATATTAGACACATAAATGTTATATCTTTTACTCCTCTCTCTTTTAAATAGTCAATAGCATAAATTGCAGATCCCCCTGTTGCTAGCATTGGATCTACAAGTATAACTTTTCTATCTTGAATATCTACAGGTAATTTACAATAATAGTAAACAGGTTGTAAAGTCTCTTCATTTCTATACACACCTATATGACCTATTTTTGCTGTTGGAATTAATGACAGAATACCATCAACCATTCCTAAACCTGCTCTTAATATAGGAACAATAGCAACTGCTTTATCTTTTAGCACTCCTGCTTTTGTCTTCATTATTGGAGTCTCAACCTCAACCTCTTCTAATTCTAAGTCTTTTGTTGTTTCATAAATCATTAGTTTAGCTATCTCATTTAAATTTTCTCTAAAAATTTTAGTATCTGTATTCTTATCTCTTAAGTAAGTAAGTTTATGCTCGATTAAAGGGTGTTTAATTTCTACAACTGCCATATTATTCCTCCTTATATTTTTATATTTATAAAAAAACAGGACAAATGTCCTGTTTTCTATTTGATATTGTATTTTTTGTTGAATTTGTCAACTCTACCAGCTGTATCTAAGAACTTAGCTTTTCCAGTGTAGAATGGATGACATTTAGAACAAACAGCAACTTTTAAGTCACCTTTTGCATAAGTTGATCTTGTTTCAAATTTTTCTCCACAAGTACATTCAACTGTCACAACTTTATAATCAGGATGTATTCCTTTTTGCATTCTCTTTTCACCACCTTCGATAATTAACTTATAAATTCACAAAGCATTGTATCATGTTTTCAACGTTTTTGCAACTATTTTATGTTCTTTTATTTTTTATTCTATTGAATAATCTATTTTCTTTATTTTATTTTTACTCATAAGAATATCTTTGATTATTTCTTTGAAACAAAAATATTTTCTTTTATATAAAATCTCCATGGCTTTAATGCATCTTCTTCAGCATAATCTATACCTATTCTTGTTGTTTCAATAATATTCTCTATTTTATAGTCATCATCTTCTATCCAAATTTCTTCACTTAAAACTAAATCTTTTCCATTATCATTTTTATTTATTCCTAAAGCTCTTGTTAGTTTTCCTGGTCCATTAGAAATATCTTTTTCTTTTTTTACTTTTCTTTCTTTTAGCATAATTTCTTTATTCTTTAATGGTTCTATCCCTCTTATCAAGACTGCTTGAGGATCATTTTCTAAAGAAACAACTACATTAAAACATTCATACATTCCATAAATAAGAAAGACATAAGAATATCCTCCTATATTATACATTACTTCTGTTCTTTTTGTCCTCCGATTTTTAAAGGAATGACTAGCTTTATCATTTATTCCCATATAAGCTTCAACTTCTGTTATTCTTCCGCTAAATATTCTTCCATCTTCTCTTTTTTTTACTATTATTTTTCCTAAAAGATCCTTTCCAACAGAAACTGCATCTCTTAAATAAAATTCTCTTTTTAATTTCATTCTATTTTCCTTTTCTAACAATTTTTTTCTTCAAAAAATGAGAAAAGCAAACTGTTTTCAGTCTGCTTGAGTTGGGGAGAAATTATTATCACTTTTATTACACTTTTAAGACGATTTCTTTATAAAAAAAGTCTAAAAAATTTTTTATTTTTTTACATATTTATTTTCTTTACAATCTCTTCTTTATACAAAAAAAGCGATGTAATATTACATCGCTTTTATAGTTTAATTCCTTATTACATAAATTTTACGAATAATGGTACTAATACTAGAGAAACAATAGTCATTAGCTTTATTAAGATATTAAGTGCTGGACCAGATGTATCTTTAAATGGATCTCCTACTGTATCTCCAACAACTGCAGCCTTATGTCTGTCAGAACCTTTTCCGTCTCCTTTATATCCACCTTCGATTTGTTTCTTACCGTTATCCCAAGCTCCACCAGCATTTGCCATCATGATAGCCATTAATATACCAGTAACTAGAGATCCTGCAAGTAATCCTCCTAAAGCTTCTACTGACCATAACCCTACAACTACTGGAGCAATAATTGCTAGTAATCCAGGAACAATCATTTGTTTTAAAGAAGAGTGAGTTGAAATTTCAACACATTTTCTGTAATCAGGTTTTACTTTTCTTTCCATAATTCCAGGCATTTCTCTAAATTGTCTTCTAACTTCTTCAACCATTTCCATAGCTGCTTTACCAACTGCTGTCATAGTTAAAGCTGAGAATAAGAATGTTAACATACCTCCAATAAATAATCCAACGATTACATCTGGATTAGTAACGTCTATTCTTAACTCATCTGCTGTTAAGTTATTAACAGCTTCTCTGTATGAAGCAAATAGAGATAAAGCTGTAAGAGCTGCAGAACCAACTGCAAATCCTTTACCAACTGCTGCTGTTGAGTTTCCAACTGCATCTAGTTTATCTGTACATTCTCTAACTTCATGAGGAAGATCTGACATTTCAGCAATTCCACCAGCATTATCTGCAACTGGTCCATAAGCATCAACTGCTACTACCATTCCTGTAGTTGCAAGCATTCCTACTGCTGCAATAGCAATTCCATATAATCCAGCTGATTTAAATGCTACTAAGATTGCACCAGAAATGATTATAATAGGAGCAACTGTTGATTCCATACCAACTGCTAATCCTTCTATAATTGCTGTTGCTGCTCCAGTTGAAGCTGCATCAGAAATTCTATTAACTGCTGTTTTACCTGTATCTGTGTAGATTCCTGTAAAGTAAGCGATTAATATTCCTGCTACAAGTCCTGCTACGATAGCTCCAAAAACACCCATTGGCATTTGTAGATATTTAATAATTCCATATGAAGCTATTATTGTTAATATACCAGCGATTCTTGTTCCACCTTCTAATTTAGCATGAACTTTTGTAGGATCATCTGTTTTAACAGTAACTGTTGCAATTATTGATGCAACGATACCAAATGAAGATAAAATTACAGGAGCTACTGCATATCCTAAAATTCCTGTAGTTTTATATGATAAAAATCCTAAAGTAACTGCTGCAATTATTGAACCAACATATGATTCAAATAAGTCAGCACCCATTCCTGCAACGTCTCCTACGTTATCTCCTACGTTATCTGCAATTGTAGCTGGATTTCTAGGGTCATCTTCAGGAATCCCTGCCTCAACCTTACCAACTAAGTCAGCCCCGACGTCAGCAGCTTTAGTATAAATTCCTCCACCAACTCTTGCAAATAGAGCTATTGAAGAAGCACCCATACCAAATCCTGTGATATCAGTGAATGCAACTGCATCTTTTCCCATAACTAACATTAATAAAGAAAGCATTAGCATTCCTAAACCAACAACTGAAAGTCCCATAACTGCTCCACCAGCAAATGCTACGTCTAGAGCTTTTGCAAGTCCACCTTCTTTAGCTGCTATAGAAGTTCTTCCATTTGCTTTAGTTGCTATTCTCATTCCAATATTTCCAGCAAGAGCTGATGTTAAAGCTCCTAATACGAAAGCGATTGCTGTGTTAACAGAAATGAATACTCCTAGTGCTGCTCCTACGATTATTACAAACCATATAAGAATTTTGTATTCAGCAACAAGGAAAGCCATAGCTCCTTCTCTAATAGCGTCTGTTATTTCCGCTACTTTTGGAATGTTAATTTCATAACTTTCCACTTTTTTAGAATAGTAGAATGCTGCTACTAGTGCAATGATTCCAGCTACTATTCCAAGATACATAAATTGTTCCATCTTTATTTAACCCCCTAAATTTTTTTGTTCTTTAGTATTATAGTAGTTTCTCTATTTTATTTCAAGCATTTTCTTATTTCAATTTAAAACTTTTTGTAGTTTTTATATCTCCTGTATTAGTAACTACTAGTACATCAATATTTAAAATTTCTGCTTTTCTTAAAACTTCTTCTATATTCATATTAAAAAAAGCTGTTGAATACATATCTGCTTGAAAAGCTGAGTTACATATTACCACTACAAGTTTTTTATCCTTTACTGGATAACCTGTACTTTTATCCATTATATGATGATACTTTTTTCCTTTTATTTCTACATAGGTTTGATAGTCACCAGATATACCTAAAGATTTATCCTCTACTTCAACTATACCTAATATTTTTTCTAAATCACTAGGATTTTGAACTCCTATTTTCCAAAGTGTTCCGTCTATTTTTCCACCTATTGTAGCGATACTTGATATAGAAGAAATAAATCCATTTTTTATACCTTTTTCTTCAAGAACTTCTTTAGCTTTTTCAACAGCATACCCCTTTAAAAAGGAACCTGTATCAATCTCTTTTACGGAATTATTTAATATTAATTTTCCATTATCAAAGATTATTTTATCAAAGCCTATTACATTTAAAGCTTCTTGTATTTCTTGATTACTAGGAATATTTTCTCTTCCATTTTTATCAAATCCCCAAGTCTCTAAAAGAGGAGAAATTGTTATATCATATTTTCCATTACTCATATCATATATTTTTTTTACTTCATTAAAAAGTATAGTTCCTTCTTCATCTAACTTTATCTTTTTTTCATTAGAATGATTGAGATTGTAGATAATAGAACCTTTTGTTTTACTATTATATTTTCTATCTAATTCATCTATTTTTTCAAAAGCTGCATTCATAGCATTTTCTGCTTTTTCTTTATTTTCTGAAAATACTATCATTTGTATATATGTTCCAAAAAGAAATCTTTCTTCTACATATTTCTTTTCATCTAATATTTTTTCTTTATCACAACCAATAAATATAGAGATTAATAGTAATAAAAATATAATTTTTTTCATATTCTACCTCTATTTAACTAATACTTCATCTTCTGTATAAGTAAGTTTTCCCTCTACTATTTCTTTAAATACTTTTCTAACTAATGTATCTTTTTTATTTGTTTTTACTAAAAGAGGTGCTCCACCTACTATTTCTCTTACTCTTTTCCCTGCAGCTATAGTAAGTATGTATTTATTGGGTATCTTCTCTAATAAAGTATCATAAGTTATTTCTTGTTTCATAAAATCCTCCTAGCTTTTTGAACTTTTACTTTCAATAATTTTTATTAATTGTTCGCAAGAATTTTCAACTGTATGATTAACTATTGAAGTATCATATAGTTTTTCATATTCAAGCTCTTTTATAGAATTTTTAAGTCTTAACTGAATCGTTGCTTCATCATCAGTCTTCCTTCCTCTTAATCTCCTTTCTAAATCTTCCATTGTAGGAGTTTTAAAAAATATTAAGTTTGCATCTGGATACTGCTCTTTTACTTGAAGACCACCTTGTACATCTATTTCTAGAATAACATTTTCACCTGATACAAGACGAGATTCAACTTCTGCTTTTAACGTTCCATAATAATTTTCATGAACTTTAGCATGTTCTAAAAATTCCCCATTTTTTAATTTTTCTTCAAATTCAGGAATTGTAAGAAAATAATAATCTCTTCCATGTAATTCCCCTTCACGAGGTTTTCTCGTAGTCGCTGAAGTTGCTAAATTAATATTTAACATCTTCCTGACAAGCCTGCAGATAGTTGACTTTCCTGCTCCACTAGGCCCTGAAACTACAAATAAGTTACCCTTTTTCATAATTTCTTCTGTTCTCCTTTTTTATTAATATTAATAAAATTTATAATTTCCAGATAATTATTCTATATTCATTGCTTGTTCTCTTATTTTTTCAATTTCATTTTTACATTCAACAACTAGTTTAGAAATGTCATATGAATTTGCTTTTACTCCTGATGTATTTAGTTCTCTAAACATTTCTTGTAGTATAAAATCTATTTTTTTACCAACAATATTACTATCTGAATCAAGTTCTGTTTTCAGTTGTTTTAAATGACTTTCAAGTCTAGAAATTTCTTCAGAAATATCACTTTTATCTGTAAAGAGTAATATTTCTTTTAAAATATCTTCCTCTTTAAATTCAATATCCCCTTTTATTGAATCAAGTCTTTTTATAAG
>JAHHTB010000101.1 GCA_020024855.1 Fusobacterium sp. | reverse complement strand
TAGAATTTAGAAAATTAAAAAGAAAAAGAATGAAAAAGAATATCTTCATGCTTTTAATTTTGTCTATTTTTATGTTGTTTGTAGCAAAAACTTATTCTCAAGATAGTAAATTAAAAAATGAATTGAATAATTTTTCTATATGTTCTAAAACAATAACAGAAGTAAAATATGATAAAATTGTAGTAAATAATATTGAAGATATTTATAAAAAAAGAGATGGACTTTATGTTTTCTCTGATGTAAATATTGATTTAAGAAACTTACCTGTTGAAAAAAGAAAAGAGGTATTTATAAGACTTTTATTACCATCTATTCAAGTGGTTCAACATGAAATTTTAAATAACAGAGAAATAATAAAAAAACTAAGAACAAAAAAAGAACTAAATGAAACAGAAAAAAAATATGCTATTATGATTTTTAATAAGTATAAAATTCCTTATGGAAATTGGGATGAATTACAATCAAAAATGATAATTTATCCAACATCTCTTATTTTAAGTCAAGGTGCTATTGAAAGTGCTTGGGGGACTTCAAGATTTTTTAGAGAAGGTAATAATGCTTTTGGAATATGGTCAGTAAATCCCAAAGAACCAAGAATAGCAGCAAAAGGTTCTAGAGGAGATTTTGTACCATATTTAAGAAAATATAATACATTAAAAGACACAGTTGAAGATATTACCCTTGTTATTTCTCGTTCACCAGCATATTCTAATGCAAGAAAAATGATATGGGAAGGAAAATCTTCTTATGAAATAGCTGGAGGACTTCTTGAGTATTCTGAAGAAGGACATAGTTATATAAAAAAGATTAGAAATACTTTAAATCATAATAATTTTGAAAAATATGATGTTTAGTTAAAAAATCTTTCCAATAAAAAAGTAACTACTTAATTTAGATAAATATTAGTAGTTACTTTTTATTTTAAAATAATAATCCAAGATAATAAATATAAGATTTTTCAATATGCTTTCTAAATGCTTCAACAGCTTCATCTTTTTTTCCTGTAAGAATAAGATCAATAACTTTTATATGTTCATTGTTTGATTCACTTATTCTTGTTTTTAATTTTTTATCAAAAGAAAGTTTTCTCACTCTTACTACATGCTCAAAGGTAGTAACCATCATAGATTGAACAAAAAAATTATCAACAGAGTTCAAAATATAAAGATGAAAATCATTATCAAGTTTATCTTTTTCTTCTTGAGATAAAGTTTCATATATTACAAATCTTTCTCTAAATATATTAAGTTTAATCTTAGAAAGATTATTAAAAGCCATTTCTAAAATAGTAGGCTCAAAACATTTTCTTGCTTCAAAAATATTATTTAACATATTTTCGTCAACTCTTGTTACAAAAATTCCTTTACGAGGAAGATTTGTTACCCATAGTTCTGCTTCAAGACGTGCAAGAGCCTCTCTTATAGGTGTTCTACTGACGTTAAGAAGTTCACTAAGTTTTTTTTCTTCAAGATAATCTCCAGGACTAAATTCAAGATTAATTATTTTATTTTTAATAAGGTCATAAGCCTTTTCTTTAAGGTTCACATAATTACCCATAAAAAATTTATCTCCTTTTTTGTATTCTATAATAAAGTATACACTATAAATTAAAAAGTATCAAATAAAATAAAGTTAATATATGTATATGGCATATTATTTTAGGATATGATAAAATAATATATCGGAAAAATTCAAGGGGGAATTATTAATGGACAGATTAGAAAAGCAAATAAAATTTATTCTTGAAATAGATAAAATTAAAGGAATACTTCGTCAAGGACTTGTTCTTAATGGAAAAAGACAAGAAACAGATGCAGAACATAGTTGGCATATGGCAATGTGTGCAGTTCTTTTAAAAGAGTACTATCATGAAGAAGTAGATATGTTAAAAGTTATAAAAATGATATTAGTTCATGATATAGTGGAAATTGTGGCTGGGGACACTCCAGCATACGGTAACTATTCTCAAGCTGAAAAAGAAAAGAATGAATTAGAGGCATCTAAAGAGATATATGGAATTTTACCACAAGACCAAAGAGATGAACTTATGGAAATTTGGTTAGAATTTGAAAAAGGTGAAACAAAGGAAGCAAAATTTGCTAATGCTTGTGATAGATTTCAAGGATTTATACAAAATGTAACTTCTGATGCACACACATGGAGAAAATTTAAGGTTACAAAATCAAAACTTATGAATAGAATGAGACCAATAGTAAACTTTATTCCAGAAGTATACTATGGATATATTCAAGGATATATGAAAGAATATTTAGATAATGGCATTGTTATTGATGATAAACCAATAAAACTTATAGTAAGTGATCTTGATGGGACTTTTGTAAACTCAGAAAAAAAAGTTCCAGAAAAAAATAAGGAAGTTGTAAATAAATATATAGACAAAGGGATTAGTTTTGTTCCCTCTTCTGGTAGAGATTTACCAAGTATAAAAGAGTTGCTAGAAGATATAAAAGAGATAAAATATTTTTCATGTTTTAATGGAGCTAGAATATTTAGAGGGGAAGAACTTATTCATTCAGTAAAAATGGATAAAGAGATGTGTCTTGATATTCTAAAAAAAGGAACAGAATTAGGATTAAAATATAGTGGGACATCAAATTATGATGTGTGTTATTCTCAATTAGATACAGAGTATTATACAGAATTTAAATTAAAAGATAGTAAATACACTTTCCATTCAAATGAAAATCTTGATAATTTAAAAGCTTTTGATTTTGAGAAAATAGTTTTCTTTGGAAAACAAGAGGTATTTAAAATTCTTAGAAAATATGTTGAAGAAAAATATGGAGATAAGGTTAATATTTTTCTTTCAGGAGATAATGTAATAGATATAGTAAGTAAAGAATGTTCGAAAGGAAATGCCCTTAAAATAATAGCACAAGATATGGGAATATACCTTGATGAAGTTATAGCTTTTGGAGATAATGAAAATGACTTATCTATGCTAACAAAAGTTGGTTATCCTGTAGCTATGAAAAATGCAAAGGAGATGGTAAAAGATATTATTTCTCAAGTTACTCCTGTTTCAAACGAAGAGGGTGGAGTAGGTATATACCTTGAAGAATTTTTAAAAGATAAATAGAAATAATTTTAGGAGGAAAATAATGAAATTTATTTCATGGAATGTTAATGGTATAAGAGCTTGTCTTACAAAAGGATTTATGGATTTCTTTAATAAGGAAGATGCAGATATTTTTTGTTTACAAGAAACAAAAGTCCAAGCTGGACAAGTTGAATTAGAATTAAATGGGTATCATCAATATTGGAATTATGCAGAGAAAAAAGGATATTCTGGAACTGCAATATTCACTAAAAAAGAACCTTTATCTGTATCATATGGATTGGGAATAGAAGAGCATGATAAAGAGGGAAGAGTAATAACTTTAGAATTTGAAGATTTTTATTTTATAACTGTATATACTCCAAATTCTAAAACTGAACTTGAAAGACTTGATTACAGAATGGTTTGGGAAGATGAATTTAGAAAATATATGCAAAATCTTGAAAAAACAAAACCTGTAGTTGTATGTGGAGATTTAAATGTTGCTCATAAAGAAATAGATTTAAAAAATCCAAAAACAAATAGAAAAAATGCAGGATTTACTGATGAAGAAAGAGGAAAGTTTACTGAACTTATGAATGCTGGTTTCATAGATACTTTCCGTTATTTCTATCCTGACCAAGAAAATATTTATTCATGGTGGTCATATAGATTTAAAGCTAGAGAGAAAAATGCAGGGTGGAGAATAGACTACTTTGTAACTTCTGGCTCTATGAAAGATAGATTAGAGTCAGCAAAAATTCACACAGAAATTCTTGGTTCAGACCATTGTCCAGTAGAACTTGTGATTAAATAATTAGGATAGATATATGAAAAAAATCAATAAAATTTTAGATATGTTTAATGAGCTTTTTGAAACTCAAATTTCATCAGATGAGGCAATTTTTATTGTTGCTAATTCTTTTTATACAAGTAAAGATGAAAAGATAAATAGAGATACTCTATTTAGATATATAAAATCACAGATGGATATGGAACTTTTTCACAGAGCATTAAATGAAAGAGATATTTCAATTATAGATCCTATTAGATATTCTAAAAATAATATTTCTAATTTTTATAAAAATGAAATAAAAAAAGAAAAAAGTGAAGACATTAAAAATATTAATTTTTCAGATATTGACCTTATAAATGAAATAAATTCTCTAAAAGAAAAATTAGATTTATTCACACAAAAATACTCATCAGAAAAAAATATTTTAGATATTTCTAAAGATATGCTTTCAATATCTGAAGATGATGTAAAAAGAGCAACTTTTAGAATAGAAGAGGGAATACTTAAAGAATTTGAAATATTTTGTGATGAACATAGAGAATATAAAAAAACTGTAATTATAAATTTTATGATAAAAGAATTTCTTGAAAAATACAAAAAATAAGCCACATTTGTGGCTTATTTTTTTAATACTTAATAACTTTGAAAGTTTTTATACCATCTTTTATTTCAATATATCCTGTTTTTCCATAGAAAAGAATATCTGAAATTAAATATGTTTTCTTTTGAGCAACTGTTTCTTGAGAGACATCAAAGAATATAACTTCGTGATTTTCAGAAATTTTTATTCTTATAGCCTTTGCCTCATTTTCAGGAACTTCTGATGAGTCCCCTCTTCTTACTAATACCTTCTCAACTTCTAAATCTTTTGGAGAAATCATTGTAAATAATATATGATTATTAGAAAACTCTCCCTCTGTTTCAATCTTTTTAGATTTTTCAATCTTATTATACTCTTTAGATATAACAGTATCTTTTATTTCTTTTTTTATTTCATCTGACCATTTCATATAAAGTTTATTTTCACCTTTTAAAATAACAGTATCATTATTTAAAGAAACATCAATATGAGTGTCAAAATTAAAAAATTGCTTAAATGTATGCTTATCATTTGCAGTAAATTCATCTGTTACTATCCATAAATCAGGTTTTAACCAGAATATTTTTCTAAATGGAATAACAGAATTAGGAAGTGAAACATATCCTAAATGTCCACCATCAACATAATCATATTTATCATTAAAATCATAATATGAATTTAATATAAACGGAGATTTTTTAGTTCCCCATGAACCAGAATATTCTGTAAAACTTTTGTTATCAATTATAACTGTATTATGAGAACTACAATCTTTAAGTTGTATTCTTAAAGGGTCTTCCCCTACATATGTATATCTTCCAGAATCTATAAAAAAGTTCTCTCCATTATATGTTAAATCAAAATGAAGTATTTCAGCATGTCCATGTCCACTTCCCATTGGTCCACAGAAAAACCAAAGATAATTTGCATCTTCATCAAAAGAGTTACGAAGATAATAGTTTCCACTTTGATTTAAGGCAACTGATGGATTTTTAGGAGCAATAGTCTTTATATTTTTATAATTTTCTATACTTCTTTTATCAAGTTCCCATATAGATTCAAAATCTATTTCAGGAAATCCACCAAATTTTAATTCTCCATCTTCAAGAATAGCAGATGCTCTTGTTATAATATCTCTTAAATCAGTATCATCACTATCCCCTTGCATAGGTTGATGATGATTTGGTTTTTTCATTAATAAATTTGAAAGAGCTATTTTCTTAATTGTTTCTTTTATAAAAGTAGGGATTTCCATTTCATGATGTTTAAATTGTACTGCTGTTTCAATAAGGCAGTTAAGCACTTCATTTTGATACATAGGAGATTGTTCCCAATGAATTCCATCTGGAAGAATTTGTATTTTACATTGATATTCAAGTCTTTCTAAAGGAATTTTGAAATAATCTGTATCAAGTAAATTATAGTAAAAAGCAAAGGTAATAAGTCCACAATTTTGTAAAACTCCCCAGTTGCTTAAAGTTCTAAAATCATCATATACATTAAGAAGAATATCTGACTGTCCTTTTAAAGATGAATAAATTTTATTTTTTAATTCGTCATCAAATTTATAATCTCTTTCAAAAATTTCTAAAGTTTTTATCCAGTTAATACATCTTAGTCCCATTTCAATAGTTCTAGAGCAATCTTTAAAATCTGGATTATTTATATCTACATTATCTATCCAAGAATTTATCTGGCTAATAAATGCAGTTAAATATTTTTTCTCTTTTGTAAGATGGTAAGCCTTTGCTAAGAAAGTCCAAAATTTATGTCTATTAAGCATAAATACCCATTCTTCATCTTTAAAAGGTATTTTGTTCCATATAATATCTTTTTCAAATGTAACAGGAGTTTTACATACTTCCATATCCCATTTATGATTGAATATAAATGTATTATTACATATTAAATCAGCTGTTTCTAAAAGAGTTGCTTTTGTCATATCCATATTTCTTCTCCTTAAATTTTCAAATACTGTTTTCTATATTATAAATTTTTAAAAAATAAAGTAAATGGTTATTTTTCTAGATAGAAAATAAAAATTTAAAAAAATATAAATGTTTAAAGTTATATTGTAAAAATCTATACCTTAT
>JAHHTB010000100.1 GCA_020024855.1 Fusobacterium sp. | reverse complement strand
TTTATATAAAAAATAAATTTTTATATAGCTGCAGTTACAACTATTTCAACAAGAAGATCTCTTTCAGCAAGAGTAGCTTCAACACAAGCTCTTGCAGGATAATGTCCTTTTACAATCCAAGAGTCCCAAACTTTATTCATTTCATCATAATAACTAATATCTTTTAAATAGATAGTTGCCATAAGAATTTTAGATTTATCAGAACCAATTTCAGATAAAACTCTATCAATATTTTCAAGAGTTTCTTTTGTTTGAAGAGCTACATCTTTTTTACCCTCATCTCCCTCATGACAACATTGTCCACAAAGATAAGCCACTCCATTATAAATTGTAGCTTCACTATATCTTGTTCCAAGATTATGTCTTTTTATCATAATTAATATCCTCCCTAAATAAATTTATTTAAATATAAGATAACATATTTTTTATAAAAATAAAATAAAATTTTATACAAGAGAAATGCGAAAGAATTTAAATATATTTTTATTTGTGATATAATTAGTTGATGTATTCTATATACTTAGGAGGCATAAGATGAAAATAGAGGTAGTTTTTACAGCAGATAAAGCTAAAGAGAAAAATATGAAGGGGAAAGTCTGTGTAGTAATAGATGTTTTTCGTGCTACATCTGTTATGATAACAGCTCTTGAAAATGGAGCTAAAAAAATTTTTCCCTTTAAAGATATAGAAACTATACAAGAGAAATGTAGAAATTTAAAAAATATTATAAAATGTGGAGAAAGGAATGCTCTTAAAATAGATGGATTTGATTTGGGAAATTCACCACTTGAATTTACAAAAGAAAAAGTTTTTAATAAAGATATTTATATGAGCACAACAAATGGAACAAAAGCAATAGAAAATTCTATCTCTAGTGATAAAATTTTAATTTGTTCATTTTTAAATATTTCTAGTGTAGTGGAAAAAATTATAGAGTATAAAAAAGATTGTATAATAATTTGTGCTGGTACAAATGGAGAGTTTTCTTTAGATGATGCTCTTTGTGCAGGGCTTATAATAAAAGCATTAAAAAAGAAAACAGAAATATTCATAGATGATATTTCTCTTGCTCTTATAAGAATTTCAGAATCAAATAAAAATATGGAAGATATTTTATTAGATAGTACACACTACTCACGTCTTTTATCTTTAGGTTTTAAAAAAGATATAGATTATATTCTTACATTAAATAGATATTCAATAGTTCCAGAATATAAAAATGGGTATATATCAAAAGGATAAAAATTTTTTTACATTACCCTTGTATAGTTTTTATTTTTAAATTTTATGGAGGATTATATTATGATAAAAAAAACAAATGCAGTAAGAGAGCTTGACCAGCACAAAATTCCTTATAATATAAGAGAATATGAAGTTGATGAAAAAGATTTAAGTGCAATTCATGTGGCACTTGTTACCAATACAGATATTGATAGAATATTCAAGACTCTTTCTCTTTTAAATGAAAAAAATGAAATGGTAATAGCCTGTATTCCAGGTGGAGATAATATTGATTTAAAAAAATTAGCCAAGTTATCTGGAAGTAAAAAAGTTGAAATGTTACCATTAAAAGATTTAACTAAATACACTGGATATATAAGAGGAGGTTGTTCTCCTGTTGGAATAAGAAAAAAACATGAAACATTTATCCATGAGTCAGCTTTAAAATTTGACACTATTCTTATCAGTGGTGGAATGAGAGGACTTCAGATAGAAATAAATCCAAAAGATTTAATTGAATATTTAAAAATAAAAATAGGTGATATTGTAATTTAAATTTTTTCTCATTACTCTTGTATATTTTTGTAAAATTTATACAAGGGTAATGAGATTTTTTTATTTTTTAATTCTTTAGTAAAAAAATAAAAAAAATTATTTGACAAACAAAATATTTTATGATAGTATTTAGTCAAGATTAATTTCTGCTTTAAGACTTATGGTGATGAAGGTCTTGAAGTTCCTACCCTAAACTTTAAAAAGAACAGAAAAAGCCGACTTTCTTAAATGAAAAGGACGGCTTTTTCTGTTTTCAGTATATCTATTCTTTTTTAAATAAAATTTATTAAAAATAAATTTTCATAAAAGAAAAAATGCTAAAAAGAAAATCTTTTCAGCATTTTTAAATGAGATATTTATGAATGAGGTAATCATAAAAATCTAAAATTATTTTACAAGTCCAGCTTTTTTATATTTTATAAAATTATCTTCATTAACCAAAAGTTGAACATAGTCATCATCACTTTCAACATCAATATAGAATTTATCATCTTGTAAATCAACTCTATCAATATAACCATACACACCATCCATTTCTAGTAGTAAAGTTATTTCATCAGTATTTTCTTTTTCTTTAAGTTCTTTAGCTTTTTTTATAAGTGTAGGAAGGTCTCTATCTCTATCATAATCATCTGTAGTGTAGGTATAGATTGGGAATCCGTTAAATCCATCTTTTCTGTCAACAAATTCCATTTTAAATTCAGCATATGATATTAAAGATAATGTTAAAAATATAAGTGTGGTAATTTTTTTCATAAGCAATCCCTCCTTATAATATCCTTATAGATAGTATATAATAAATAAATTTAATGTCAATAATTTTTAAAATAGTTCCCAAGAAAAATCTAATAATAAAATAATGTGCATAAAAATTTGACAAAATAGTTCAAAAATGTTAAGATAAAACGTAATATAAATTTAGAAAGTTTTTGATTGGTTTATTTTAAAGTATCTTTATAAAATACTTTTAAAGGGTTAACTGAAGCAAATTTCTTATTTATGTGAAAAATTAGTATTTTATGGAGGTATCATAATGAACAAAGGAACAGTAAAATGGTTTAACGCTGAGAAAGGATTCGGATTCATCACTTCTGAAGAAGGAAAAGATTTATTCGTACACTTCTCTGAAATCCAAAAAGAAGGATTCAAAACTTTAGAAGAGGGAGAAAACGTAACTTTCGACGTTAAAGAGGGACAAAAAGGACCTCAAGCTGCTAACGTAGTAGTAGTTAAATAGTTTTCTACAAACAAAAAATTGAGCCTGTGAGAATTCACAGGTTTTTTTATTTTTTGTATAAAATAAAAAGCCATAAAAGAAATAATCTCTTATGGCTTTATAAAATATTTTGGTAATTAAATTAGATAAGAAGAAACAAGTTTGTTAAACTCATTTTCTTTTGTAGAAAGGTATTCTCTAAAACTCATATTATTTTTATTAAGTTCATTTGTTAAATCATTTATAAATTTAGGAATATTTCTCATAATAATAGTTCCAACTTTTCTTCCAAGTTCAGTTTTTTCTCTGCTAAATATTCCTCCAACATATAAATCAAAAACATCTTCAAGGGCATCTCCTACTTTTCTTTTTCCACCAGCAAAACCAATTTCATTTATTTGGTGTCTACTACATGAGTTTTGACATCCAGAAATATGGATAGAAGGTAGGAATGTATCTGAAGTTTTATTCTTTTTTAAATAAGAAAGAATATCAGCTAAAAGTTTTTGGCTTTGTTCTATACCCATCTGACAAGTAGGAATACCAATACAACTTACACTTTGCTCAACTTTTGATTTCATTCTTATACTATCAGTTATATTAAGAAGTTCTTTGGCTTGTTCCTCTGTAAGATTTCTTATATACAGACTCTCTTTCATACTTATTCTTACTTCTTCAATATTATATTTTTTTAGGAAAGTAAACATATTATTAAAGTCTTTTGCAAGAAGTTGTCCATTTAAAGGGTGTACAACAACAGTATAAAGATTATCCTGTCTTTGATGTATTAAACAAAAAGTTTCAGGTAATTTATGAGAATACTTAGTTAATGTTTCTGATAAAATAATAGGAATATTAACATCAAGTTTTCTTTCAGTTTTTACAGTTTGTAAATGTTTTTCATAACATTTAAAGAAAGCCTCTGTTCCTAGTCTTTTTGGTATATATCTTGTTCTAGCTTTTGCTTTATTTTTATAATCTCCCTCTGCAATGAAAAGTTGTGTCATAGCCTCAACATGATAAAGGATATCTTTTGGTTCTATAAGATTAGCATAATGAAGAGAAACACTTGGATTTGAACCAAGCCCTCCAGCTAAGAAAACTTTAAAATATGGTTTTCCATCTTTAATAGTTGCCATAAAACCAAGGTCATTAAGAGTTGCATTTGCATCATCATTATCACTTGAAGAAAAAGCTATTTTTAATTTTCTTGGTAATTTATACGAAGTGATTTGACTCATTAAATATTCACCTGTTTTTAAAGCAAAATCAGTTACATCAAAACATTCATTTTTTTCTACTCCTGATAAAATTGAAAGAGATACATTTCTAGGGAAGTTTCCTCCACCACCACGAGTGTATAACTCGTTATCAATAGATGTTTCCATAATGTCACAAACATCATCAATTCCAAGATTATGAAGTTGAATAGCCTGTCTAGTTGTAAGATGTAGTTGTTCAATTTTATATTGATTTAAGAAAGTAGAGATAAGTTCCATGTGTTTTAAAGAAATAACTCCAGATGAAGTACGAAGTCTTATCATAAAACTTTGTCCACCACGTTGAGCATATACACCCATTCCTCCAGAAATACCTTTAAATTCACCTACAGAAACTTCTTTATTTAAAAATTTATGTCCTAGTTCACGAAAAGCACCAATTTCAGATTTTAACATTTCATTATAATTTTCCATTTTCCCCCCTTTTATCCTGTTTATTTTCGACATATATTATATATCAAATACAAGATTATGACTATAAAAAGAAAGTAGAAAAGATATTATTTTTTCTTATAAAATAATAAAAAAAGTTAATTCTTAAGTTAATAAAAAAATATTTTAACAAAATTATTTGACAATCAAAATAGAATATAATATAATTGTTTTGTAAGCGAAGAAGACAATAATTAAAATCAAAATATTATAAAAGAATATGAGAGGAGAAATTATGAAAACAGGAATATTTTATGGAAGTACAACAGGAACAACAGAAGGTATAGCACAAAAAGTAGGAGCTTTATTAGGAGCAGATGTAATGTCAGCAACAGAAATAGATAAAGTTGAAGATTACGATTTTGTAATTTTTGCAACATCAACATGGGGAATGGGAGATCTTCAAGATGACTGGATGGGAGCTTTAGATACTCTAGCAACTAAAAATCTTTCTGGTAAAAAAGTAGCTCTTATAGGTGTTGGAGACCAAGCATCTTTTGGAGATACATTTGTTGATGGAATAGCAACAATTTATGAAGAAATAAAAGATAAAGGAATAACACTTGTAGGAAAAACTTCTACAGATGGATATGATTTCTCAGGTTCAAGATCAGCTGAAGATGGTGAGTTCTTAGGGCTTGTAATAGATGAAAATAATCAAAGTGAACTAACAGAAGAAAGAATTAATGCTTGGGTTGAAAAGGTAAGATAAATTATGAGCAGTGAAAAAAGAAATGAATTAAGTGTATTTTTTCATATGCTTTATGAACTTAATAAAGGATTAAGAAGTTTAGCACTTCTTACTACATCTTTAGAAAATAGAGATCTTATAGAAGAAAGACTTGAGAAATGTGGTTATGAATGTATAATTGAAGAATTAAAATCAGGATATATTAATGTGTTCTTTGGAATAAAAGAACCAATAGATGTCTTAAAGAAATTTAAAAAAAATTCACTTAAAGATTTTACTCCTGAAGAAGATTTTATTCTTGGAATTCTTTTAGGATACAATACAAATCAACAATGTAAGAGATATCTTACAAGAAAAGCAAGTTAAATTAAAATTGCCTACATCAAACATCTAAATATATAAATAAAAAGAGAGGATAAATAAAATTACCTCTCTTTTTATTTTATTTTGATATATAATTTTTTAACATTTTAATTTCAGAAATAATACTTCTATGTTCAATTTTCTTAACATCATCTTTAAATAACTTAAAGAAAAATTGAATAATATATCCAGCAGTTAGAGAAAAAGCAGCAGTTCCTATACCAACTTTTCCACCTAAAAAATATCCTATTGTAAGAGCCATAACTTCAAGTGATAGTCTAATTCTTCCAAGAGGAAGTCCAGTCATTTTTGTAAAAACAACCATTAAACCATCTCTAGGACCACAGCCACAACCAGCTGAAATATACATATAACTTCCTAAAGAGAAAATTATAATTCCTCCAATAAAAAGTATAGCTTGTTTTATATAAGTATCACCCCAAGGAATTACATCAATATACATGAAAAGATCTATAAAAAGTCCAACAAGAGTTACATTTAATATAGTTCCACTTCCAAGTGGTTGTTTAAAATAAAGTCCAATTAAAATAACAATAAGACCAACTATTATATTAGCCTGTCCAAGAGTGATGCCAATTTGTTTATTAAGTCCTTGATTAAGAACGTCCCAAGGAGAAAGACCAAGATTTGAATTAAGAATAGAAACTATTCCAAAGGCACAAAAGATTAGACCACTAATTAATTTAATATACTTTAATACTTCTTTTTTCATTTTTCCTCACTTCATAACTATTAAATTTGCACTATTTAATAGTATATCATAAATAGTGTATAATTTAAACTTTTTTTAGTTTTTTTAAAAGTGATAGAAAGAGTTTTGTTTTTTTGTATAACTATTTTTTATATTATAATTGTTTAATTTAAATCATTCTGTTCTTTGCTTAAAGAAATTATTATACAATATTTTAGTAAAAAAATTTAAAATAAAAGTATAGTTATGGTATAA
>JAHHTB010000010.1 GCA_020024855.1 Fusobacterium sp. | reverse complement strand
TTTTTTACATAAATTATTATATCAGACTTTTTATCCATTTTCCTGATTTTAATCTTGGAACTGTCATAGCTACTTTAAAAACATCTTCAAGGCAAACACATAAATAAACAATTCCTATTCCTGCATGGAGATATATTGCAGCTATAAAGGCAAGTGGAATTCCAAATATCCATATTCCTAAAATTTCAGTGATAATGGCATATACCACATCTCCACCACCTCTTAAAACACCTATAATCTGTGTTATACCAAAGAATCTAAATGGTATTGCAACAGCCATAATTCTTAAAACTAAAACAATATCTTTTTTTACTTCTTCAGATACATTAAAGAATATATTTATATAAGGAGATGTAAAGAAGAAAAGGACTCCTATTACAATCCCAACTAAAACACAAAATTCTGACATTCTATATGCATCATTTTGAATGGATTTTTTTGATTTCCCTGCTCCTATATTATTTCCTATTATTATAGAACTAGCAACTGCAAGCCCTGTTCCAAAAATATTAAATATATTATTTGTTATTGTAGCTATTTGCATTGTGGCTATGGCATCTGTTCCTAATATTGCATATGCTTTTGAATAAAGTGTTAATCCTGCTATCCACATAAAATCATTAAATATTACAGGAAAAGCTGTTTTAAAATATATTTTTATTGTTGAAAAATTAAAATCTAACAATTCTGATAAACTTGCTTTTAGAAGATTATTTCTAAAATATATTTTGTAGAGTACAAAAGTCATCTCAGCAAATCTTGCAAAAGTTGTTCCAAGCGCTGCTCCTGTAACTCCCATTGGCTCAAACCCTAACTTACCAAAAATAAATATATAGTTTAGAATAGCATTAAATATAAATCCTACAATACTTCCCTGCATAGGAAGAGAGGTTTGTGCAATGCTTCTCGAACCAACATAGAAAGTAACAGATATACAAGTAAAAATATAGCTTAGGGCTACTGCCTTTAAATAATTTTGTCCTAATTTTATAACATCATCATTTTCACTAAATAATCCAATTATAGTTTCTGGATAAAAAAATGCAATTCCTGTAAATACAGAACCTAAAAGAAGAGAGAATACCAAAGATATTCCTATATATCTCTTTATACTTTTTATGTCCTTTCTCCCCCAAAACTGTGACATAAAAACCCCTGCTCCAAGGCTTATTCCCATTACAGTATAGTAAAAAAGTAGATAGTATTGATTTGAAAGTCCAACTGCTGCTATTTCATTAACCCCTAAATTACCAATCATGATATTATCTAATAAGTTTAATGATGCACTTATGAGGTTTTGCATAATTATAGGGATAGCCAAAATTACAAGTGTCTTTATAAACAACCTATCAAACCTCTTAAAAAATTTTTTTCTCATCAAAATGCCCTCCAAAAAATAAAAGCAGTGGGTAATAAGCCGCCCATCTGCTTTTTTCTAATTTTTTATATGATACACCATATAATTTTCCTAGTCAATATTAAAAATTTTACCTTTTTTAAAATTATTTTTTGCAATTTGTAATTTTATAATATTTTGATTTATTATTTTCTATATGATTTACTAATCACGATAAAAATAAAATGCTAAATTTCAAAAATTATGAGTTTTTCTAGAAAAAATCGCTATTTTCACTGTATAAATAATTTGGAATTGTTGAACAGTAATGTTATATAAATTATTATTTTTCAATATATAATTTGATAATTTTTGAAAAATAAAAAAATGCTAAATATTTTCATTTAAAAAAGTTTACTTTTTATTTACGACCGATAGAATTATATTTTTAAAAATTATTTTTTCATCTAAATATAAAGTGGCAACAAAAAAGAAACTCTGTTATAATGATTATATATTATACTCATGGGGGAACTTTATGACAAGCAATATTTCTGAAAGCAAGGTTTTAGAATTAGCTTCTTACACAGGAAGAATGATTCTCCAAAATGGAGGAGAAGTTTATAGAGCGGAAGATGTAATTGAAAGGGTAGGTAGACATTTTGGATATGATATAGATACTTTTGTAACTCTTACATGTATTGTTGTATCTTTAAAGGGTTCTGATGAAAAATACTATTCTCAAGTTACTCGTATAAAATCAAGAGATCTAAATTTAAATAAAATTCATGAAATAAATGACTTAATAAGGCATATTCATGAATATAGTTATGATGATTTTTTTAAAGAGCTAAAAGAGAGAGAAGAAAAATTTTGCTTAGGATTTTATAGATTTGTTTTAGGTTGTACAATGATAGGTGCTACCTTTCCAGTACTTTTTAATGCTTGGATAAATGAAATCTTAATAGGTGGAATAGGTGGTTTTATTATAGGGCTTTTGCTTACTTTCTTAAATAAATATGAAGTGAATAGTGTTATAACTAATATAATAGGTGGAATAGTTTGCTCTACAATTGCTTGTATAGCAACTTATCTAGGATATACAGAACATACGTCTACTGTTATTATTTCTGATTTAATGATATTTGTTCCAGGGATAGCATTTGTAAATACTATAAGAGATCTAACTTCTGGAGATTTAATAGCAGGTACTTCTCGCTTTACAGAAGTTATAATGGTTGCTGCTGCTCTTGCAGTTGGAACAGGGATAGTTCTTAAAACATATATGTCATTAGGAGGTATTGTATATTGATAATTCAATTCATTTTTGCTGCCCTTAGTGCAGTTGGATTTGCATATATATTTAACGTAAAAGAAAAAATAGTTTGGGCTGCTGCTTTCATTGGTGGAGTAGTTTGGATCTTTTATCTTATATCTATGAAATTTGGAATATCTTTAGGAGTTTCATTTTTTATTCTTGGAGCTATTTGCACTTTTGGTTCTGAAATTATAGCAAGAGTTTTTAAAACTCCTGTTACATCTGCTCTTATACCAACAATAACTCCCATAGTTCCAGGAAGTGGAGCATATTATACAATGTTCTATCTTTTTAATGGTCAGCATGATTTAGCTATGCAAAAAGCTATGGATACATTTATTATGACAGGATCGATGATTCTTGGATTTTTAGTTGCTTCAGATTTAGTAAAACTTTATATAAAAATCAAAAATAAAAAGAAATTTTAAATATAAAGTCCGATAGAATAATTAAAATAAATTTTATATTTATATAAAAATTTAAAAAATAAAAGATTTTCATATTTTTAATAATTATTTTTAAATATAAATTTTCTAAACAATAAAAAAGAAACTGTTTCCAGTTTCTTTTTTATTTTCTATTTATTTAGTGTTTCTATAAATCTTCTATATCCAGCTTTTCCCTCTTCATCTTGTTTATATACTCCTGCATTTTCAAGAACTTTTGAGAAAGCAACTCCAATTTCTACTTTAATTATATTTTCAATATTTTTTTCGTTAATATCATTGTATTTAGCAAAAATCTCTTTACACCAGTCTGTATGTTTTTCAACTTTTTCATTAGCTTTTATAAGATCTATTGCATTTTCTTTTAACATTAAATCTGAAAGTATTTTTATCTCCTCTTTTAATCTACCAGGAAGAACAGCAAGTCCCATAACTTCAATAAGTCCTATATTTTCTTTTTTTATGTGGTGAAGTTCTTGATGTGGGTGGAATATTCCAAGTGGATATTCTTCTGATGTTCTATTATTTCTAAGAACAAGATCTATCTCATAATCATTATCTTTTTTTCTTGCAATAGGAGTGATTGTATTATGTGGTGTATTTTCTGTGAAAGCTAAAATTTCACATTTAGGATCACTATAATTTCTCCATGATGTAAGAATTTTATCTGATAAATCAACTAATTTTTCTTTTGATTTTCCTCTTAAACGAATAACAGACATAGGCCATTTTACTTTTTCAACTACTACATCTTCAAACCCTTTTATTGTAAATGTTTCCTCTGCCTTAGCCATTGCCATAGGGAAATCATGGTTTCCTCCTTGGAAGTGGTCATGACTTAAAATAGAACCTCCAACTATTGGAAGATCTGCATTTGAACCTACAAAATAATGTGGGAATATATCTACAAATTCAAGAACTCTTTCAAAACTTCCTCTATCTATTTTCATAGGTCTATGAACGCCAGAGAATAAAATACAATGCTCATTATAATAAACATATGGAGAGTATTGTAAAAACCACGGCTCATTTGTAAGTGTAACAGGAATTATTCTGTGATTTTGTCTTGCTGGGTGATTCATTCTTCCAGCATATCCCTCATTTTCTTTACATAATAGGCATTTAGGATATGAAGATTGAGGAGCAAGTTTTGCCTTAGCTATATCTCTTGGGTCTTTTTCTGGTTTAGAAAGATTTACTGTAATCTCTATATCTCCATATTCTGTATCTGCAAACCAGTGCATATTTTTAGCAACTCTATCAACTCTTATATAGTTTGTATTTTTTGAAAATTCATAATAGTTATTAGTAGCAGTTACAGGTGATGTTTTATAATCTTCAGTAAATTTTTTAATAACCTCACTAGGTCTTGGAGTAATTTCTCCCATTATTTTTGTGTCAAAAAGATCTCTTTCATCAAAAGTATTTTCAATAATTCCTTTTTCACAAGCCCAATCACACATTCTATTTAATATATCATAAGGCTTTTCAATTTCATATTTTTCTGTTATTTCTTCACAATCATTTAAATCAAAAACAGAAAGAAGTCTATTTTTACTATATATAATATCTTCTTTTTCTATAAGATGTACACTTTCAGCAAAAGCTAAAAGTTTTTCTATTTCTACATAAATATTAATCTTTTCCATTAGCATTCTCCTATTTTTCTTGAACCGTCTCCAACATTTGCAACATAAAAATCTGCTTTTAATCCTGTTGCTTTATAATATTTTTCTCCAACATTTTTGATGAACTCATCAATATATTCATTCTTAACAAGACTTACAGCACAACCTCCAAATCCTGCTCCAGTCATTCTTGCACCAACAGTTCCCTCTTCTTCCCAAGCAGCAGCAACTATTGCATCAAGTTCTTTTCCTGTTACTTCATAGTCATCTCTTAAAGATATATGAGAAGCATTCATTAATTTTCCAAATGCCTCAATATTATTTTCTTTTAAGTTTTTAACACTATCTAATACTCTTACATTTTCAGAAACAGCATGTCTTACTCTAGGAAGAGCCTCGTCAGATTTTATATATTTTTTAACTTCTTCAAAATCTTCTATTGTCATATCACAAAGATAATTTATTTTCTTTCCAGAATCTTGAATATCTTTTAAAGCTGCCTCACAAGATGCTCTTCTTTCATTATATTTAGAATCAGCAAGTCCTCTTCTTTTATTAGTATTCATTATAACTATTGAAATACCATCTAATTTTACAGGAACATAGTCATATTCCAATGTATCACAGTTAAGAAGAATAGCTCTATCTTCTTTTCCCATTCCAACTGCAAATTGGTCCATTATACCACAGCTTACACCTATAAATTTATTTTCTGCTTCTTGTCCAAATTTAACTATATCAATCATAGAAATTTTATCATTAAGATTAGAAATTTCTCTTAAAATTGTTCCCATAAGAACTTCAAGAGATGCAGAAGATGAAAGTCCAGCTCCATTTGGTATATTTCCAAAGAATATTATATCTGCTCCTTTTTCAATTTTATATCCATGATTTATAAAAGTATTAATAACACCCTTACAATAATCAGCCCACACATTATCCTTTGTTAACTTTTCTAATGAAAATTCTATTACACCATCATTTTCAAAATTCATAGAGAACATTCTAAATTTATTATCTTCTCTTCTTCTACAAACAGCATATGTTCCAAAGCTTAAAGCACATGGAAAAACATATCCACCATTATAATCTATATGTTCTCCAATTAAATTAACTCTTCCTGGAGTAAAAAATATTTCTTTTTTTCCGTCCTCTCCAAAGATTTCATTAAATTTTGCAACAACTTGCATTTCTATAGCCATTTTTCATCCTCCTAACAATATATTATGTACACTTATTATACTTTGTGTTAAAAAAAAAATAAAATTTTTTAATAAAAATATGCTACACTTTATTAAAAAAATTAATAAAGTGTAGATTTTATTTCTTTTTTATTTTGACAAATATCAATAAATATATTAAAAATATTATAACAGAAATAGAGGTGCTATATGAAACAAAGTATAAGAGAAGAAAAAATTCTTAAAATTATTAAAGAAAGAAAGACAATTTCCCGACTGGAATTGGCAGAGATCTTTGACTTAACACCTGCTCGTATTTCTAAAATAATAAAATCCCTTCTTGATAAAGGAATAATTTTAGAAAAAGATATTGGAGTGTCTACTGGTGGTCGTCCACCAGTAATTCTTAGTATAAATGAGAAAATATTTGGAGATATTTTAGGGTTAAACCTTGCTCCTAAAAATATTTTTCTCACCGTTGGTCAAATAAATGGAGAGATACGAAAACGGAAAAAATATTCTCTTGATAAAATACAAGATGAAGATATTTTGAGTTTTATTGAAAAGCTAATAAGTAACTCTCTTGCATCTGAAAAAAAAATCGGGGTAATTACAATTATCATTACAGGATTTGTAAATCATGAAAAAGGAATTTCTATAATGTCTCCACATTATAAATGGAGAAATTTAAATATTGTGAAACATTTAGAAGATAAATTTCACATTCCTGTATTATTAGAACATGATGTAAGAGCAATGGCTCTTACAGAACAACAAATAGGTGCTTGTAAAGGTATTAATGATTTTGTGATTTTTAATATTTGTGAAGGAATTGGTACTAGTACTTGCATTGATGGTAACGTCTATAGAGGATTTAACTCTATGGCAGGAGAGATGGGACATATTGTTATTAATACTAATAGTATTCGAAAATGCTCCTGTGGAAAAAGAGGTTGCCTTGAAGCAGAATCTTCAAATACTGCTATTATAAACAGAATAACATCGGACATTAAAATAGGTAAATATAGTATGCTAAAAGATATTTTATCAAAGAAAGGTTATCTTGATATAAATGATATTCTTTTAGGAGTAAAAAAACGTGATTTTCTTGCTATTCAAGTTACAAATGAAGCAGTTGAATATATAGCACAGGGATTAAATATATTAGTTTCGATTATTGATCCTGAAAAAATAATACTTGTTGGAGATTTGTTTACTAGCAAGTTCTTAATGGACACTCTTAAATTTGAACTTAATAAATTTTCTTTAGAATTTCAAAAATGTATTATAGAACCTACAAAATTAGGAGATGAATTATTTTATTATGCCCCTATTGCAGTAGTTATAAAAAGCATTTTTGAAAATAAGAAATTTACTAAAAAGTATATAACTAAATTAGGAGGTTCCTATGATTTCAACTGATGTAAAAACTTGGGGAGTTACTAAAAAAGGAGAACAGGTTTACTGTTATACCCTAAAAAATGAATTTTTAGAAGTAAATATTTTAAATTATGGTGGAGTTATTCAAAAAATAATGATGCCAGACAAAAATGGAAAGTGGGAAAACATAGTTCTTGGATTTGATGATATAAAAGGATATGAAGAACGTTCACCACATTTTGGAGCCATTGTAGGAAGAACTGCTGGAAGAATAAAAAAAGGAGAACTTACTATAAATGGAACTCTTTACAAATTAGAAGTTAATAATTGTGGTAATAATCTTCATGGTTATCCAGAATTTTATGGGCAAAAAATTTGGGATTGTAATCTTCATGAAGAGGGAGAAAGAGTTATTCTTACTTTAAAAAGAACATCTCCTCATCTTGAAGCTGGCTATCCTGGAAGCATTGACTTTGAAATTAAATATATTTTAGAAAAAAACACTCTAACTCTAAAATATGAAGGAATACCAGATAGAGAAACTTATATGAGCCTTACTAATCATACTTACTTCAATCTAAGTGGAGATTATAAAAAGGACATTGGCAATCAAAAAATTACACTATTTAGTGATAAATATCTAGAAGTTGATGAAGAAACACTTCCTATTAAAATTTCAGAAACAGATGGAACTATATTTGATTTAAGAAAAGGAAGATATTTTGATGAGGTTTTCAAATCAGAAGAAAGTCAAGTAAAAATAGTTAACCAAGGAATAGATCATCCATTTGTACTTTCACATAAAGAAAAAATTGATGCTTTATGTGTTGACGAAGAAAGCGGTAGAGTAATTGAAATGGTAACAGATCAGCCTGCTGTTGTTATTTATACTGGAAACTGGCTTGATGAGGTTGGAACTATTTCAGGAAATGTAGTATGTAAAAATCATTTTGGATTCTGTCTTGAAACTCAAGATTATCCAGATGTGTTTAATTTTATCCCTGAAAAAGGAAAGATTTATAGCTATAATGAAAAATATAATCAAAAAACTACCTTTATTTTCAAATGTTTTGTTAAATAATTAAAAAAAGTGTATTGACAAAATACAAATTTAAAAGTATATTAGAGTAGAAAGAATTATAAATTCTTTAGATATACTTGAAATTGAATTTTTAAAAATTATTTTTTCTAAAAAAATAAATATTAAAATAAAATGAGGTATATTATAAAAACAACTTAGGAGGTAATTTTATGAAAAAAGCTAGTATTTTTTTAGGAGCAGTTATCTTAGCAGCAGGACTTGTTGGTTGTGGTGGAGATAAAGCTAAAGAAGAAGTTAAAGCACCAGAAAAATTAAGAGTTGGTCTTACTGCATATAAATATGATGACAACTTTATCGCTCTATTTAGACAAGTAGTAAGTGATGAAGCAGCTAAAGTTGCTGATAAAGTAGACCTACAAATGAATGACTCTCAAAACAGTCAAACTACTCAAAACGACCAAATAGATGTTATGTTATCAAAAGGTGTTGATTCATTAGCAATCAACCTTGTTGACCCAGCATCTGGAGCAACAGTTTTAGAAAAAATAAAAGCTGAAGATGTACCAGTAGTATTCTATAACAAAAGACCAGATCAATCAGTTATAGATTCTTACGACAAAGCATACTATGTAGGAATTGACCCTAATGCTCAAGGTATTGCACAAGGAGAATTAATCGCTAAGTTATGGAAAGAAAATCCAGCTCTTGACCTTAACAATGATGGTGTTATCCAATATGTTATGTTAAAAGGAGAACCTGGACACCCAGATGCAGAAGCTAGAACAATTTATTCTGTAAAAACTCTTAACGAAATGGGAATCCCTACAGAAGAACTTCACTTAGATGCTGCTTTATGGGATACTGCAATGGCAAAAGATAAAATGGATGCTTGGTTATCAGGACCTAATGGAGACAAAATTGAAGTTATTATTTGTAACAATGACGGAATGGCTTTAGGAGCTATTGAATCAATGAAAGCATTTGGAAAAGCTTTACCAGTATTTGGTGTTGATGCTTTACCAGAAGCTATTGTAAAAATTGAATCTGGAGAAATGGCTGGAACAGTTCTTAACGATGCTAAAGGACAAGGAACAGCAACATTCCAAATCGCTGTTAACTTAGCAGCTGGAAAAGCTGCAACTGAAGGAACTGATTTAGTTCTTGACAATAAAGTATTACTAGTTCCAAGTATTGGAATTGATAAATCTAATGTAGCACAATTCAAATAGTTATTCATAATGAACAGATATTTAGAGAGAGTGTAAACATTACACTCTCTCTGTTTATATAAGGATAAAATAAAAGGAGATAATATGGAAAGCACAAACTATTTATTAGTAATGAATAATATCTCTAAAGAGTTTCCAGGAGTAAAAGCTCTTGATGGTGTTAACCTTAAAGTAAGACCTTACAGTGTTCATGCTTTGATGGGTGAGAACGGTGCAGGAAAGTCAACTCTTATGAAATGTTTATTCGGAATATATAAAAAAGATAGTGGTAAAATAACTTTTAATGAAAAAGAAATAAATTTTACTTCTGCTAAAGATGCTCTTGATAATGGTGTTTCAATGGTTCACCAAGAGTTAAACCAAGTAACTCAAAGAAATGTACTTGACAATATTTGGCTAGGAAGATTTCCTATGAAAGGTATGTTTGTTGATGAGAAAAAAATGTATGATGATACAGTTGCTATATTTAAAGATTTAGATATTGATGTTGATCCTCGTTTAAAAGTAGCTGATTTATCTGTATCACAAAGACAAATGATTGAAATAGCTAAAGCAGTTTCTTATAATTCAAAAATTATTGTTATGGACGAGCCAACTTCTTCTCTTACAGAAAATGAAGTTCAACATCTATTCAAAATTATCACAAAATTAAAAGAAAAAGGTTGTGGAATTGTTTATATTTCACATAAGATGGAAGAAATAAAAGAAATCTGTGATGATATAACAATAATGAGAGATGGAAAATGGGTTGCAACAGATTCTGTTAAAGATCTTACTACTGACCAAATTATTAATATGATGGTTGGAAGAGATTTAACAAATCGTTTCCCACCAAAAGATAATGAGGTAAAAGAAGTTATACTTAAAGTTGAAAATCTTTCAGCTTTACACCAACCATCTTTAAAAGAAGCTACTTTTGAATTACATAAAGGTGAAATTCTTGGGGTTGCTGGTCTTGTTGGTTCAAAAAGAACAGATATAGTTGAAACTATATTCGGTATAAGAGAAAAAGCAACTGGAAAAATTATCCTAAATGGAAAAGAAGTTAGAAATAAAACTCCTGAAGAAGCTATTAAAAATGGTTTTGCTCTTGTTACAGAAGAGAGAAGAGCAACAGGAATATTTAGTATGCTAGATATAAAAGTAAACTCTATCGTATCAAATATAGACCATTATAAAACTAAATTATTTGGTCTTCTTAATAACAAAAAAATGGCAGATGATACTAAATGGGTTATTGATAGTATGAGAGTTAAAACTCCATCTCAAAAAACTCAAATTGGAACTCTTTCTGGAGGAAACCAACAAAAAGTAATTTTAGGTAGATGGCTTTTAACTGAACCAGATGTCTTAATGCTTGATGAACCTACAAGAGGTATTGATGTTGGAGCTAAATATGAAATTTATCAACTTATGATAGAACTTGCTAAAAAAGACAAAGGAATTATAATGATTTCTTCAGAAATGCCTGAACTTTTAGGAGTTACTGATAGAATTCTTGTAATGAGTAATGGTAGAGTTGCTGGTATTGTTAATACAAAAGAAACTACACAAGAAGAAATTTTAGCACTTTCTGCTAAATATCTATAAATTATGAAATGATAAGGAGAAAAATTATGCTTTTACCAAGAACAAAAGAAGGAAATATTGATATTAAAAAAGCTTTAATACAATCAGGGTTATATTTAGTTTTATTTGCTATGTTAATTCTTATAATTATAAAAGAACCATCTTTCTTAAGTATAAGAAACTTTAGAAACATTTTAACACAATCTTCTGTAAGAGCAATCATAGCTCTTGGAGTTGCTGGTCTTATTGTTACAACAGGTACTGACCTTTCAGCAGGTAGACAAGTTGGATTTGCTGCAGTTATTTCTGCTACATTATTACAAGCTACTACAAATGTAAATAAGGTATTCCCAGAGCTTGGAGAAATTCCTATATTTGTTGTAATTCTAGCTGTTATTGTAATTGGTGGATTAGTTGGAGCATTTAATGGTGCTGTTGTTGCTCTTTTAAATCTTCATCCATTCATTGTTACTATGGGTTCTATGACAATTATTTATGGATTAAACTCATTATACTATGACTATGTTGGTGGTTCTCCTATTTCTGGATTTGATATAAGATATACTAAATTTGCTCAAGGAGCTTTCCATATAGCAGGATTTAGACTTCCATACTTAATTATATATGCAGCTATCTGTACTTTCATTATGTGGGTATTATGGAATAAAACAAAATTTGGTAAAAATTTATTTGCTGTTGGAGGAAACCCAGAGGCAGCAAGAGTATCTGGAGTAAGTGTTGTTAAAACATTAATTATAATTTATGCTCTTTCTGGGGTATTCTATGCATTTGGTGGATTCCTTGAAGCTGGACGTATTGGTTCTGCTACAAATAACTTAGGATTCATGTATGAAATGGACGCTATCGCAGCTTGTGTTATCGGTGGAGTTTCATTCTACGGAGGAGTTGGAAGAATTTCTGGAGTTATTACTGGAGTTATCATTCTAACAGTTATCAACTATGGACTAACTTATGTTGGAGTAAGCCCATATTGGCAATATATCATAAAAGGTGCAATCATTATAGTTGCTGTTGCATTTGACTCAATGAAATATTCAAAGAAAAACTAGCTTTTCAAAATATAATATACTTAGTAAAAAGGCAGAAGGAATTTTCCCTCTGCTTTTTTATTTAGATTATTAAAATTTTTTATTTTTAAATTTTCTATATACAACCATATTAAAAAGTGATAGAATGTTTAAAATACTTATATATGGAGGATTATGACTATGGAGTTTGTAAGTGAAGAAGAAAAATTATTAGAACCAGTAAAATATTATAAAACTGAATTTGCTGAAAAGTTCTTAGAAAAAATCACTTCACATTTTGAAGAGTTATTAAAAAATTCTAATATAGATGTTGAGGCAAATAGAAAGTCTGTACAAGAGTATAATGACCTTACAAAAGATAAGGCTAAAAATGAAAGAAAATTAAAATTTTTAGGTATTTGTTCGGGACTCTTATTCCTTGTAATTTGTTATCTTGGATTTTGGGACGTAAAATTTATACTTCTATTAAAAAAACTAATAGAATCAAAGGGAGATATACAAGAAACTGCTTTAAGAGTTGCTTTCTTTAGTATTGTTATTATTTTAATTCTTATTTTTAATTTCAAATTCTTAGGTGGAAAGAAAAAGAAATTAAAAGAAAAAATTAGTGACTTAGAAACAACACTTCAACTAAAGAAAGAGGAATGTTATGCACAAGTTAATCCTTTCCTTAGTCTATTTGACAGTAATATATCAAACAGAATTATAACAGAGGTTATACCTACATTAGATATAGATAAAAATTTTAAAATAGAAAGATATGCCAACCTTGTAAAGAACTTTGGACTTTTAGAAAATTTAAAGCCTGGATTTTCTACAAAAGATATAATCTCTGGAGAAATTTTAGGAAATCCATTTATTGTTTTAAAAAGTTTATACAATCAAACAGTAGATCAAGTTTATACAGGTTCTCGTGTTGTAACTTGGACTGAATATTATACAGAAAATGGACACAGAAAAAGTAGAACTGTTTCACAAACTTTAACTGCAAGTATTGTTAAACCAAAACAAGTATTCCATAAAAATATAAATTTAATATATGGAAATGAGGTAGCAGAACATTTAATATTTAATAGAGAACCTAAATTTGTTCACGAACTAACTCCTAAAAAACTTCAAAAATATATTAAGAAAACTGAAAAAGAGATTAAAAAAATGAGTGAAAAAGCTATCAAAGAGGGAAAATCTTTCTTAGAAATGGGAAATACTGAATTTGATGCTTTATTCCATGCCTTAGATAGAAATAATGAAATTGAGTTTAGAGTTTTATTCACTCCAATAGCTCAAAAAAATATGATTGAAGTTATAAAAGATAAAGATTTTGGTGATGATTTCCATTTCTATAAAGAGGAAAGACTTAATATAATCACAAACAATAAAGAATGGACATTAAACGTTAATAAAGATTATTATAATGATTTTTCATTTGATGTAATAAAAGAAAAATATTTTAATGTTAATAAAGAGTTTTTCAGTAATTTTTATAGATTATTCTTACCAATTTTAACTATACCTATTTATCATCAACATAAATCACAAGATTATATCTATGGAAAAGAATTTAATTATAATTATAATCCTTATTCAACAGAAGTAATGGCAAACTGCTTAGGTGAAAGTTTATTCTCTCACCCAGAAACAACAACACCATCTATCTTGAAAACTAGAACTATTAGAACTCAAGGAGATGTTGACTTAGTAGAAGTTATTGGAAACTCATATAAAGAAGTGCCAAGAGTTGAATATATTCCTGTAAGAGCTAATAATGGTAGAGTCTATGATGTTCCTGTTGATTGGGTTGAATATGTTCCTCTTTCTGCTTGTGGAAATATGGAAGTTAAAAAATTGGATATTGGAGAGAGAGATTTTTATTCTTCTACTGATGAAGAATTCTTAAGAGCTACAAATAATAAAAAATATGTTTATAAAAATAATCTTTTTGCAATATTTAACAATGAAAGCGAACTAAAATGTGATAAAATAGTATCAACAATTAAATAATAAATAATTTTTTTATGGAGGTTTTTAATATGGCTAATATGTTAGATGAATTAGACAACGAAATAAGAGAAGAGGGGAGAGAGGTTAATGTCATTGCAAAGCAACTTAAAGTTGAAAAAGATACAAGTATTCAACTTTTAATTTGGGCATTATACTTAATCGGACTTGGATTAATCGCTTTTGGGGCTATTAAAAAAGTTTATTATACAATTCCTATTGGAATAATAATTCCTGCATTTGTTTATAGCTCTCTAAAAAAACAAGAGGCATACTTCAGTCAATTAGAGCAAAGAATACAACAAAGTGCATCTCAAATTGATAACTATTTAGAGCAAAGAGTTATTGTTTTACAAAATACAGCTAAATTAGTAGAAAAAGCTGTTGACTTAGATAAATCTGTTTTCAGTGAAATTTCTAAATTTAGAAGTGGAAATCACATCAAAGAAACTGAAAGAAATGATATTCAAGATAAAATTGATAAGGCTTATAGAGGTTTAAACATTGCTGTTGAAAATTATCCAGATTTAAAAAGTCATATGGAATTAAGAGATGCAATGCAACAAAACTTATATCTTCAAAGAGAAATTACTGCTGCTAGAGAAGTTTACAACGATAACACAGGTATTTGGAACAGAGAAATTTTTGAATGGCCATTTAAGAAATATATAGCAGCTAAAAAAGGATATACAACAAGAATTCCTTTTATCGCTTCTCAAGAGATAAAACAAAAATCTAAAGAAGTTTTTTTCTAAGATAAAAATAAGATAAGGGGCTAAAAAATAGTCCCTTATTTTTTATTTGTAAGTATTCCAGAACCTATAACCAAACCTAAAATAACATTTGTTAAAATAAGCCCAATCAATGTTTCTATTATAACAAGAATTTGCCCTAAGGTTGTAAATGGGTAAATATCCCCATAACCAACTGTTGCTATTGTCATAAAACTAAAATAAATATGTTTAATATAAAAATAAAAATCTGACATTTCTCTTGATATTCCATTAAAGACAGGATTTGTACTTGATAAACTCATAAGTGTATAGATAAGTCCAAAGCTTATAGCTATGGTTATATATGTTGTTATTATTATAGCTATATCTTGTATTACAATCTGTCTTTTTCTTTTGAAAAAATCAACAATAACATATTTTAGTAAAATAATGTGAGATGTTATTAGTAAAGCTGTATTTAAAAAAGATATAAAATAAAATATATATTTAATATTTCTATTTTCCTCTAAATGTAAAGAAAAATTTACATATGGAACTAAAAGAAGATAATATAAAATCAAACTTATTGCCTTTCCTGGTCCATCTTTAAACATAAAGTTTTTTTCTTTCATAAAAATTAAAGGCAATATATTAAAAAATATCTTTGTAGTTGTTAAAAATAAATCTGTAATACTAGCTTTATCTTCTATTAATATATGCATTATAAATGATAATATAAAGGAAGCTACAAAAGTGAGTAAAGAAATTTTTATAAAATCTTTTATCTGATTTTTATATATATGCATTAGCCCTCCTTTTTAATCTCTATTTTTTATTAATTTAATTATACAAAATAAAAAAGGTAGAGTAAACTACCTTTTTTAATTTTGTCCTACAGGATAATATTTAAATATTTTTCTAACATTTATATCTTTAGCATATATATTTCTTAAATCAAAATAAAAATTATCTTTCATTCTTCCTCTTACATTTTCAAGATTCATTCCTCTAAATTGATTCCATTCTGTTACAAGAACTATTGCATCTACATCATTAGCTACAGAATATTCATCAGCACAATAAATTATATTTTTTTCTATATCTGAAAGTCTCCATCTTGCTTCTTTTATTCCTTCTGGACAATATGCATGAATTTTTGCACCTAAACTTACAAGACCTCTTATAATATCAATACTAGGTGCTTCTCTCATATCATCAGTATCTGGCTTGAAAGAAAGCCCTAGAATACCTATTGTTTTTCCTTTTACTCCATTCATTTTGCTAACTATTTTTTCTGTTATTTTCCTTTTTTGTTTTTCATTAGCTTCTACAGCTGCTTTTACCACATACATCTCCTCCCCATATTTTTGGGCTATGTCAATAATAGCTTTTGTATCTTTTGGAAAACATGAACCTCCATATCCTGGACCACAATGTAAAAATTTAGGAGAAATTCTTCCATCCATTCCCATAGCTCTTGCTATTTCTTGAGTGTTAGAACCTACTTTTTCTGATAAAAGAGCAATTTCATTTATAAATGAAATTTTTACAGCTAAAAAAGCATTTGAAGCATATTTTATCATTTCAGCAGTTTCAATATTTGTAAATAAAAATGGAGTTTCATTAATAAAAAGTACATCATAAACTTTTTTCATTATCTCCTTTGCTTTTTCAGATTCATAACCTATTATAATTCTATCTGGACGTTGACAATCTGTAACAGCTTTTCCCTCTCTTAAAAATTCTGGATTAGATACAATATCAAATTTAAAATCTACTTTTCTTTCATCTAGTTCTTTTTGTATTGTTTCTCTCACAAGTTTTCCTGTTCCAACAGGTACTGTTGATTTATCCACTATAACCTTGTAATTATTTAAATATTTTCCTATTGATTTTGCTACATCAAGAACAAAATGTAAATCTGCAGAACCATCAAGAGCAGGTGGTGTTCCAACAGCTATAAATATTACTTCTGAACTTTCTACTGCCACTTTTATATCTGATGTGAATTTTATTCTTTTTGATTTTATATTTTTTATAAGAAGCTCTTGAAGTCCAGGCTCAAAAATAGGAATAATTCCATTTTTTAAATTTTCTATTTTATTTTCGTCAACATCCATACATATAACTTCTGAACCAAAATCAGCCATTATAATTCCTTGCACAAGTCCTACATATCCAGTACCAATTACAGTAATTTTCATTCTATCTTTCTCCTTTTTTATACCATCTAACAAATTTTTTTATTCCTTCTTCAAAAGGAGTACAAGGTTCATATCCAATAAGATTTTTAGCCTTTGAAATATCTGCATAAGTTTTCTCAACATCTCCAGGTTGCATTGGAAGATATTTTATAATTGCTTTTTTATTTAGTTCTCTTTCTATTGTTTCTACCATCTCTTTTAAAGAAACTGTGTGAGATTCTCCTAGATTTAAAATCTCATACACATTTTTATTTTCTAACAGATAATTAATAGATTTCATAATTCCTTGTATTATATCTTTTACATATGTATAATCTCTAAAAGTATTTCCATCTCCATAAATTGGAATTTCTTTATTTTCTAATATAAGTTTTGTAAATTTATAAATTGCTAAATCTGGTCTTTGTCTTTCTCCATATACAGTAAAGAATCTTAATTGAAACATATCTATATTATAAAGAGAATGATATATATGACCCATAACTTCACAAGATTTTTTAGTTCCTGCATATGGAGAAATTGCAAAATCAACTATATCTGTTTCTTTAAAAGGAACTACCTTATTATTTCCATAAACTGATGATGAAGATGCTTGAACGAATTTTTTTACATTGTATTTTACACACATTTCAAGTAAGTTCATATATCCTTTTATATTTACCTCTTCATATAAAATTGGCTCAAGAAGAGAGGGTCTTACCCCTGCAAGTCCTGCAAGATTAACTACAAGATTTGGATTTTCTTTTGAAAAAATATTTTCTAACTCTAAAACATTTCTTATATCAGTATAGTAGAGTTTATAGTTTTCACTTTCTGTAATTTCACAAAGTTTTTTTATTTTTTCTTCTTTTGTTACAATATTTTTAAATTCAGAAATATATTTTAATTTTCCTGTACTTTCTAAAACATTTTCTATTTTTATATCAAGAGAGTAAAATTCATGAAAATTATCAATGTTTATAACTCTATGTCCATGTAATAAAAGTGTTTCACAAAGATGAGAACCAATAAATCCTGCTCCACCTGTTACAATTATATTCATTTTATGCCTCCTGTTTTTCTAAATAACTTAACTCTGCCAAATTTCCATCATCTTTTACATAAATTTCTTTTTTGTATATCTTATATTCTTTTAAAATTTCCTTTGGAATATCCCCAAAAAAGATAAATTTATTTGGAAGAGTTGTATTTTCATTATAATTTTTTATATTTTTTCCTATTCTCCACACATCTTCTATCTCATAATATTTTCCATAAATATCTGAAATCGGTGGATTTTTACGGACGATTTTTATTTTTTGATATTCTATTATTTCATTTGTCTTCTTTATAAAATTTCTATCAAAAAACCAATTTGTACTTATATTTGTAATAAGCATTAAAATTCCGCTTCCAAGAATAATAAATTTTATTGAAAATTCTTTTTTTCTTATAATAAAGTTTAAAGTTAAAATTCCAAAAGAAATAAAGATTATAAAAATCATAATCATATACATTAAACTTATATTATTTGACAAATATCCTTTTAAAAAAAATATAACTGGAATAGCAAAAGAAACTGTACACAGAAAAATTCCTTGAATATTTAAAAGAATTTTATCTGATTTTTTAAGTTCATTCCAAATTTTATTATAATAATATTCACATATAATACCTACACTTATTGCTGATGTCATATATATTGGTATTCCATATCTTTTCTTCTTCATTTTTATAAAAGAAAGGAAAAGTATTACAAATATATTCCATAAAAAAATAAATTTTGATGTATCTTTGTTATTATTTCTTTTTTTACTCCATGAATATATAAATGCCATAAATGAAAAGAATATCCATACACCCATATAAACAAAATAATCAATATAATAAATAAAGCTTTCTGTATGTCTAGTACTCCAAGTTTTTTCTTCTTTTTTTAAAACACTTAAAAATATATCTGGATATTTACTATATACAATAAGAACCCAAATACTTGATAAAATAGTTGTTACAAATATCATTAAAAATAATTTTTTTAAATTTGATTTTAAATCTTTAACTCCAAAAACAAACATATATGAAACAAAAAATGGTATAACTAAGCCATAAATACCTACAGGTCCTTTACTTAAAATAGAACCAGCTAAAAAAATACCACTTATAACAAAATCTTTCCTTTTGTTTTCTTGAAATCCTTTAAGAATAAAAGTTATTGCTCCAAATGCAAAAACATAAGTATATATATCCCATGTATTTTCATTTCCTGTTTTTATGAGCATAAATGTAGTAGAACCTACAAAAGCTGTTAAGAAACTTTTAAAACTATTTTTTGTTAATAATTTCATAAAATAATAAAGTAAGATTATAAATAAAACGGAACAAATAGCAACAGGAATACGAAGAACATATTCATCTGTCATATTACCTGTTACTTTCATTATTCCTACTGTAAACCATGTTGGAAGTGGAGGCTTCTCAAATCTTAAAAAGCCATTAAGAGTAGGAATCAAAAAATTATTATTCTCTATCATCTCTCTTGCTGTTATGAAATTTCTTGCTTCCATAAGATCTGCTGGTCTTACCCATATATTTGAAAAAAATGCAAAAATTGAAATTGGAAGTAAAATCAAAATATATTTTAAATCTTTTTTATTTATCATAATTATCCTCTTGTTTTTCTACTTTTTTTTATAAGCCACATATTTCTTGAATATATTAATAAATTAGGAGCTTGTCCTAAAATAAATACTGGGTCTTTTCTATAAATAGCATAAATAAGAAGAAAAAGACTTCCACCAAAACTAAAAATCCAAAATGTAAATGGAATAACACTTTTTCCAGCCTTCTCACTAGCTATCCATTGAATTATAAATCTCATTGAAAATAAACCTTGCCCAATAAGACCAATTATCATAAAAAAATTTAAATTAAACATTTTCCTCTCCCATTTCAATTTTATATTTTAATTTTCTTTTTTTCATCCATCTCACTGCAAAAGCATCTTTTAATCCTTTGAAAAGTCTATTAAAAACACCATATTTAGATTTTCCATATTGTCTATCATAATGTCTTACAGGAACTTCTAAAACTTTAAATCCATTCATTTTTGCAAGGGTTGGAAGAAATCTATGCATTCCTTCAAAAAGATAATAACTTTTAACAACTTCTTTTTTAAAAAGTTTTAATGGGCAACCAGTATCTTTTATGTTATCATCTGTTATAAAATTTCTTACTGTATTTCCAACAAAAGAAGAAAACTTTCTTTTTAAACCATCTTCTCTTGTTTCTCTTTTTCCGTTTATCATATCATAGTCATCTATATAAGCTAAAAGTGTATAGATATCCTCTGGATCTGTTTGTAAATCTGCATCCATTGTTACAACTAAATCTCCAGTACAAAGTTTAAAACCAGCTGCAAGAGCTGCTGTTTGTCCATTATTTTCTGTAAAATGATAGACTTTTATATGACCATTTTTATTAGCTTCTTTGTCTAATATCTCCTTACTTCCATCTGTACTTCCATCATCAACAAGTATAATTTCATATGAAGTAAATCTTTTTTTAAGCACTTGCTCAATTTTTTCTATTAATATTGGTATATTTTCTTTTTCATTATAAACAGGTGCAATAACTGAAATTCTTTCCATCTTTTCCTCCAAGTTTTAAAATTTGTTTATATGGATATTCTAAAAAATAAAGGTTAAAAAAAAGTAAAGAAATTTTTTATAAATTTTTTTATTATTTTAACTATATGCTTTCTTAATTATTTTTTAATATTTTAAAATAAAATGGTATAATAAAAATAATAATAAAAATAGGAGATGGAGAATGAAAAAGATACTTATAATAGAAGATGAAAAGAAAATAAGACGTTTTCTTCAACTTGAACTAGAGCATGAGGGATATATTGTTTCAACTGCAGAAGATGGAGAAGAGGGAATTAATAAATTTAAAAAAAATTTTTTCGATCTCATTCTTCTTGATTTAATGATGCCAAAACTTTCTGGAGAAGAGGTATGTAAAATTATAAGAAAAGAATCTGAGATTCCTATAATTGTCCTTACTGCAAAGGATCAACTTCTTAATAAGATACAACTTCTTGATATGGGAGCTGATGATTATCTTACAAAACCATTTGAAATCGAGGAATTATTTGCAAGAATGAGAGTAGCTTTAAGAAATAAAAAAGGATTTGAAAATAATAATTTCATTATTTATGAATCAATTAAACTTGATACAAATAGTAAAAAAGTTTATAAAAATGACAATGAGATTTCTCTTACTAAAAGAGAATATAATCTCTTTCTTCTGCTTCTTCTTAATAAAGAGATTGTTATTTCAAGAGAAAAAATTTTTGGAGAAGTTTGGGGATATGATAGTGATATAGAAGAAAAAATTGTTGATGTGTATATTAATTCTCTAAGAAAGAAAATTGATAATGATAATGAAAAATATATTCATACTGTAAGAGGCTTTGGTTACACATTGAAAAAAGAAAATTAATTATTGAGGAGAAAAAATGAGAAAATTATCTGAAGAATTAAGAAAAAGTTATAGAGTTTTCCTTTTTCTATTTATGTTTTCATATTTAGGTATAATGTCTTTTTTTGCCTTTTATATAAAAAATGTTTCTCATGCTGATATAGAAACAATTAATGGCTTTATTAATTATGAAACTAATGAATTTGAAACAAAATTAAAATTAGGTAGAAATCTTGAAGATCTTTTTGAAGACGCCTTAGATGAATGCCCAAAAATAATGGGTGTTTCTGTAATTTTTAAATACAATGAAAAAATTTATACTAAAAATTATTCCCCAAAACTTATTAATATAATCAAAGATAAAGAATTTTCTGAAGAAGTACAAAGTATAGGTTTTTATAAATATGAATTTCTATACAGAAAAATAAAAGTTAAAAATCTTAATCCTATTGAAATTATAATAATAAAAGATATGCATGAAGATAGAGAGATTATTATGGGAATTATTAAATTTTTTGTTCTTCTTATTTTATTTACTTTATTTTTAAATTTCTATATTGCCAAAAAATTCTATAATAAATTTATACCACCTCTTAAAAATCTTCAAGAGATCACAAATAATATAAATCTTGATACTCTTGATCATAATCTTGAAACTAAAAATACGTTTATAGAATTTGATACAGTTATAACTTCATACAAAAATATGCTGAAAAGAATAAAAAATCAAACAGATGCTCAAATTGATTTTGTAAATAATGCCTCACATGAATTAAAAACTCCAATTTTTATTATTAGTGGATATGTTGGACTTGTTAAACGTTGGGGTTTTGAAAATAAGGAAATTTTAAAAGAGGCTCTTGATTCTATTGATGATGAAACTAAAAATATGTCGTCTCTTGTTTCAAAACTTTTATTCCTTGCTAAAGATAACATTAATGATATTGATCATATAAAGTTTGATGTTGCTGAAGTTATTAAAAATACTATAAATGATTTACACATTATTTATCCAAATCAAAAAATAAATTTTTCATATAGAAAAACTGTTATAAATTCAGATTTTAACTTAGTAAAACAACTATTTTTAAATCTTATAGAAAATGCTATAAAATATGGTAATGGAAATGATATTAATATTAATATTTCTTATAATAAAAATGTAACTGTTGAAATAAAAGAT
>JAHHTB010000001.1 GCA_020024855.1 Fusobacterium sp. | reverse complement strand
AATGAAAACAGAGGTAAAGAATAAGAAACCTTTAAATAAAAAAATTTTTATAAAATAACAATGATTAATCATAAAGAGATTAATCATTAATCATAATTTTTAAAAAAAAAGTAAATGCTTGACTTAATTGATTTATAAAAGTATAACTATATTATGAGTATATTAGAGTATGTTAAAAGTTTTTTTAAATAAAAATAACTATGAGAGGCAGGAATGAGAGAAATAGCTTTTTCATAGTATCTCAAAAGGAGGTTATTATGGATTTTATAACATATGAACAAGAAGGATTTGTAGGAGTAATAACTATCAATAGACCAAAAGCACTTAATGCTCTTAATAGTGGAGTTCTTGATGAATTAAATTCTTGTTTAGATGCAATTGATTTAGAAACAACTAGAGCTCTTATTTTAACAGGTGCTGGAGAAAAATCATTTGTTGCAGGGGCAGATATTGCAGAAATGAGTACATTAACTAAAGCTGAAGGAGAGGCTTTCGGAAAGAAAGGAAATGATGTATTCAGAAAATTAGAAACATTCCCTATCCCAGTTATAGCTGCTGTAAACGGATTTGCTCTTGGTGGAGGATGCGAGATAGCTATGAGTTGTGATATAAGAATATGTTCTGACAATGCTCTTTTTGGACAACCAGAAGTAGGTTTAGGAATTACACCAGGATTTGGAGGAACTCAAAGACTTGCTAGATTAATTGGTGCTGGTAAAGCTAAAGAAATGATTTATGCTTGTACTAATGTAAAAGCTGATGAAGCTAAAGCATTAGGGCTTGTAAATGCAGTTTATACTCAAGAAGAATTACTTCCAGCTGCTAAAAAATTAGCAGGAAAAATAGCTAAAAATGCTCCTATCGCAGTTAGAGCATGTAAAAAAGCTATAAATGATGGACTAGATGCTCCAATGGATGAAGCAATAGTTATTGAAGAAAAATTATTTGGAAGCTGTTTTGAGACAGAAGACCAAAGAGAAGGAATGGGAGCTTTCTTAGAAAAAAGAAAAGTAGAAGGATTTAAAAATAGATAATAAAATGATAATTATAAATAATGATAGAGTTTTAAAGATAATTAATAATTAAAAATTTCAGGAGGAATGAAAATGAAAGTAGGTATTATCGGAGCAGGAACAATGGGATCAGGAATTGCACAAGCATTTGCACAAACAGCTGGATACGAAGTATGTTTATGTGACATCAATGAGCAATTTGCAGCAAATGGAAAAGCTAAAATAGCTAAAGGATTTGAAAAAAGAATAGCTAAAGGAAAAATGGAACAAGCTGCTGCTGATGAAATATTAGCGAAAATCACTACAGGAACTAAAGAAATTTGTGGAGACTGTGATTTAATAATAGAAGCTGCTATAGAAAATATGGAAATTAAAAAACAAACATTTAAAGAATTACAACAAATTTGTAAACCTGAAGCAATGTTTGCTACAAACACTTCATCACTTTCAATAACTGAAATTGGTGCAGGACTAGATAGACCAGTTATTGGAATGCACTTCTTTAACCCAGCTCCAGTTATGAAACTTGTAGAAGTTATCGCTGGTTTAAATACTCCAGCTGAAATGGTTGAAAAAATCAAAACTATATCTGAAGAAATAGGAAAAGTTCCAGTTCAAGTTGAAGAAGCTGCTGGATTCGTAGTAAACAGAGTATTAATTCCTATGATCAACGAAGCTGTTGGAATTTATGCTGACGGTGTTGCATCAGTTGAAGGAATCGATGCTGCAATGAAACTTGGAGCAAACCACCCAATGGGACCTTTAGCATTAGGAGACTTAATAGGATTAGACGTTTGTCTTGCTATCATGGAAGTTTTATATGCTGAAATGGGAGACACTAAATACAGACCTCATCCATTATTAAGAAAAATGGTTAGAGGAGGAAAATTAGGTCAAAAAACTGGTAAAGGATTCTACGATTATTCTAAATAAGAATAAGTTTGAAAATTGAATATCAAAAATAGACTTAAAATTAAAAGCCTGTGAAAAAATCACAGGCTTTTTTTATCTTTATATCCTCTAATAATTGCATCAGCTACAAGAATGGCTCTTTTATTTTGAAGAACATCATGTACTCTTACAATATCTGCTCCTCTTTCAATTCCAGCAATGGTAGTTGCAATTGTTCCCTCAGCTCTCTCTTTTGGTGGAAGATTATTAAGTAATGTTCCTATAAATCTTTTTCTTGAAGCACCAAGAAGAATAGGTCCAATATCACGAATTTCATTCATTCTATGTAAAACTTCAAGATTTAATTTAATATCCTTTCCAAAACCAATTCCTGGATCAATTATAATTTTATCTTTTGAAAGCCCATTTTTTTCAGCAATATCAAAAGTTTTATTAAAAAATTTTCTCATGGAAAGCATAATATCTTCTTTATATTCAGTTCCATTTTGATTATGCATAGCAATAACAACAGTATTGTATTTTGATGCAATTTTTGCCATCTCTCCATTATCATATTGAAGTCCCCATATATCATTTATTATATGAGCTCCATTTTTTATAGCTTCTTCAGCAACCTCATATCTATATGTATCAATTGAGATAATTGTATCAACCTCTTTAGAAATTCTTTTAATAACTGGGATAACTCTTTTTAGTTCAAGTTCAATAGAGATTTCTTCATGTCCAGGTCTTGTGGACATTCCACCAACATCTATGATGTCAGCTCCCTCTTTAACCATCTCTTTTGCTCTTTCAACTGCTAAATCAATATCAGTGTAATCACCACCATCAGAAAAAGAATCAGTTGTAACATTTAAGATTCCCATGATAAGAGTTCTTTTTCCAAGTTCAATGGTTTTATTTTGTAAATGAAGTATCATTTTTTTCTCCTTTCAAAAATATTATTGCTTATATACATATAAAATTATTTTCCAAGTTCTTTTTCAAGTATTCTTTTTAAAGTAGCGATAGGTTTTCTTTCAAGAGGGTGAACTAAATTTGGAGCTATCTCACAAAGAGGCTCAAGAACAAACATTCTCTCACAAATCCATGGATGTGGAACACAAAGATTTTTATCTTGTATAATTTTATCGTCAAAGAATAAAATATCAAGGTCTATTATTCTAGGTCCCCATTTTATTATTCTTTTTCTACCCATTTCAAGTTCTATTGAAAGAAGTTTTTCAAGAAGTTCTTGAGGAGTGAAAAGAGTTTTAATCTCAATACAAGCATTTAAAAACCAATCTTGTTCAGTGTATCCAAAAGGTTCTGTTTCAAGAATAGCACTTTTAGAGGTTACTTTTGTATTTTCAAGATTATCAATTTTTTCTATGGCTTCAAGTAGATTTTTTTTCTTATCTCCTATATTACTTCCAAGAGAAAGATAAGCTATATGCCATTTTCTAGTAATTTCAACAGCTACAAAATCAAAATGTTTTCTTATAGGTGCCCAAGGCTTTTTTACTGTAACTTTCACTTCAGAAATAAGATGATATTTTGTAAGTATCATCTCAGCAATTTTTTCTGCACAAGTTTCAATTAAATCAAAAGACTTACTTGTAAAAAGTTTTTCAATATCATCAGCAACAAAACCATAGTGAGTGGAAGCCTCAAGATTTTCAGTTTTTCCAGCTTCTCTAGTATCAGTTAACATTTCTATTGAGATTATAAATTTTTGTCCAAGAAATTTTTCCTCTTTAAAAACACCATGTTCTGCAATAATTTCAAGATTTTCAATAATAATTTTATCCATTTATATCTCCTTAATTATTTTTTAATTAGAGTAAGAACTTCTATTCTTTTAAGAGTATCTTCAGAAAAAATTCCTTTAACTCCAGTAGTTACAATTTTTGTTTCAGGTTTTTTAACTCCTCTCATTGTCATACAAGTATGTTCAGCCTCAATAATAACATAAACTCCTTTACAATTAAGTCCCTCATAGATAGTTTGTGCTATTTGTTCTGTCATTCTCTCTTGAAGTTGTGGTCTTTTTGCATAGGCTTCAATAACTTTTACAATATCCCCAAAACCTACAATTTTTCCATTTGGAATATAGGCAACAGAGATTTTTCCAAAGAATGGAAGAAAATGATGTTCACACATAGAGTAGAAATTTATATTTCTTTCAAGTATTAAATCATTATTTGGAACATTAAAAGTATTCTTTAAAAAGTTATAAGGATTTATGCTCATTCCTGAAAAAATTTCTTTATAAAATTCTTCTATTCTTTTAGGTGTGTTATTAAACACTTCTTTATCTATATATTTTTGTTCTTCATCAAGATTTTTTAAAATTTCTTGAAAAGATTTCTCTATACTCATTTATATTTCTCCTTATGTTATTAGTGAATAACTTATTATACAATAAGAAAAAGAATATAAAAAGAGGAATAAAAATAAATATATTTTAATGCTTATAAACAAGAATAAAACTATAATATTTTATTTCTAATAGCAAAACTATTTTTTTTAAATTTTTAGATATTCAAAAGATTTATTTGCATAGATTTATTTATAAGAATATAATAAATTTATATTATTGTAAAAAATATGATTTTTAATTATTATTGATTATATACATAAATTATTTAGGAGGGATTATGTTTAAACAGAATACCTTTTCATCAGAGAATTTATATAGAGGATCTTTACCTTTTTTTCTCTCTGATGAAAAAAAAGGAGTTATTTTGCTATCATCTTCAAATAAAAATATAGAAGATTATTATTATACTTTAAAAGATTTTTATGATGGAGAAATTATAAAAATAGATGACTTTGAAGATGAGAATGATGAATATAAAAAGAATTATGCTCTTATTGATTGTCTAAAAAATAAGAAAAAATTTATAATCCTTATATCTCTTCAAGGAGTTATAAAAAAATACGTGAAAGAAGGAGAGCAACTTTCTTTTGAAAAAGGAAAGGATATAAGTAGGAAAGAGCTTGAGGAAAAATTAGTTGAAAGTGGATATAGAAAAAATTATCTTGTGGAAGATAGAATGGAATATTCTTTAAGAGGGGATATTTTAGATATTTTTCCATTGAGTAGTGAACTTCCTTATAGAATAGAATTTTTTGATACAGAGATAGAGAGGATAACAGAATTTGATTTATATACACAAAAAAGTATAGAGGAAAAAAACTCTATTTATATGTATATAGACAAAAATAAAAATGAAAGAGTATCATTTATTGAAATTTTAAAAGAGTTTGGAAAATCAATAAATAAATGCTATATAGAAAATACAGAAATTTTAAAATATAAATTAGAAGAGCAAATTTTAAAAAATAGAGAGGAAGAAGATGAATATAGAGAGATTTTTTTAGAAATATTATCATCTTTTGAGCCTCTTGAAACTAAAAGACTTGATTTTGATAAAATAAAAAAATATGAAGACCTTGAGGTTATAAAAAAAGAGAGTAAGAATAAGAAAATACTTATTCTTTCAGAAGAGAAAAAAAGATATGATGAGATTTTTCAAGATTGCAAAAATATAGAGATAAAAAAATATCCTCATTATGAGGGATTTTATGCTGGCGAAACTTTAGTTCTTACAGATAGAGAGATAAAAGGAATAAGAGTAAAAAAAGAGGTAAGAATTAAAGGTGGAGTGAGATATGAAAATGTTTCTCAAATAAGAGAAGGAGATTTCATAATTCACGAAAACTTTGGTGTTGGAAAATATTTAGGAATAGAGATAATAGATGGTAGTGATTATCTTAAAATTCAATATGCTGGAGAGGATAAACTTTATGTTCCAACAGAAAACCTTAATAGAATAGAAAAATATATATGTGACCCAGGAAATGTTCCTGAATTATATAATCTTGGACGTCGTGGATTTAAAAAGAAAAGAGAAAAACTTGAAAATGAGATGAGAGAGTTTGCAAAAGAACTTATCTCAATTCAAGCAAGACGTAAATCTGCTTTAGGTTTTTCTTTCTCAAAAGATACTGTGTGGCAGGAGGAATTTGAGGAAGGATTTCCTTATACAGAAACAAAGGACCAGTTAGAAGCTATAAGAATGGTGAAAAAGGATATGGAATCTGATAGGGTTATGGATAGAATTATTTGTGGAGATGTTGGATTTGGTAAAACGGAGGTTGCAATGAGAGCAACTTTTAAAGCTGTTATGGACGGAAAACAAGTTCTTATACTAACACCAACAACAGTTTTAGCAGATCAACATTATGAAAGATTTGAAGAAAGATTTAAAAACTATGGAATAAATATAGCTCTTTTAAGTAGAATGAACACAGGAAAAGAACAAAACGAAATCATAAAAAAATTGTCAGGTGGGGGAGTTGATATTGTAATAGGGACTCACAGACTTTTATCAAATGATATTAGTTTTTTAAATCTAGGGCTTATTATAGTAGATGAAGAGCAAAAATTTGGTGTAAAAGCAAAAGAAAAATTAAAAAGTATGAAAGAGAATGTGGACCTTTTGACTTTAACAGCAACTCCAATTCCAAGAACATTAAACTTAGCTCTTTTAGGAATAAGAGATATATCAGTTATAAAAACAGCACCACCTAACAGACTTCCAATAGAAAATATACTTATTGACAATAATAAAGATACAATAAGAGATGTAATAATGAAAGAGATTGGTAGAGAGGGACAAGTTTTTTATATCTATAACTCTGTTTATGGAATGGAATATAAGGTAAAAGAGCTTTCTAAAATACTCCCACCATATATAAAAATAGGATATGCTCATGGAAGAATGCCTGCAAAACAGATAAAAGAAGTTTTACATCAATTTGAAAATGGGGAGATTGATGTTTTAGTTACAACAACAATTGTAGAAAATGGAATTGATATAGAAAATGCAAATACAATTATAATAGAGGGAATAGAAAAACTAGGACTTTCTCAAATTTATCAACTTAGAGGACGTGTAGGAAGAGGAAAGAGAAAAGCATATTGTTATCTTGTTACTGATAGTGATAGAAAATATAATAAGAAAACTACTCTTAGAAAAGAGAGTATTGAAAAATTAGAAGGTTTAGGTGGAGGATTTAATCTTTCATTAGAGGATATGAATATAAGAGGAGCAGGAGAAATTTTAGGAGAAAAACAACATGGAGCTCTTGAAACTTTTGGATATAATCTTTATATGAAACTACTTCAAGAGGAAGTGGAGAGAATAAAAGGAGAATATAAACCAAAGTGTAGTGTTAATATTGATTTAGGGGAAGTGGCATATATACCTAAAGAATATATTGAAGAATTTGAAAAAATTACAATCTATAAAAGAGCAGTTGAGATGGTAGAGTTAGAAGATATAAAAAATCTATTTATAGAAATAGAGGATAGATTTGGAAAAGCTCCTCAAGAAGTAGTAAATCTTTTTAAATTTTTAGAAGTAAAAGCTCTTTCTTATAAATATGGTGTATCAGAAATAAAGAGAGATGAAAGAAATAATTACTTTATAAAATTTGATAAAGAAAAAATAATTCCTGAAAAAATAATAAGCATGATAACAACAGGAAAATGTAAGCTAAAAGGAAAAGATGGAATAGAATATTCTAAAGATATTATGGAATTTTTTGATGAATATAAGGAGGAAGAAATTGAAGGAATTTTATAGACTTGTTGAAATAATGGATATTCTTCGTGGAGAAAATGGTTGTCCATGGGATAAAAAACAAACTCTTGAAACTTTAAAATCATCTTTTTTAGAAGAGGTATATGAAACAATAGAGGCTATGGATATAGGTGGAGAGGAATTGAAAGGAGAGTTGGGAGATGTTCTTCTTCATGTGGTTTTCCAAGCAAAGATTTGTAAAGAAAAGGGAGAGTTTGATATTGAAGATGTGGCTCGTGGAATATGTGAAAAACTTATAAGACGTCACCCTCATATTTTTTCTGATGTTGTAGCTAAGACAAGTGAAGAAGTGGCTGAAAATTGGGAAAAAATAAAAAGAGAGGAAAAATTACATAAGGATAGAAAATCTGTGTTAGATGGTATTCCTAAAATATTACCACCTCTTTTAAAAGCTGAAAAAATACAGAAAAAAGCATCTTCATGTGGCTTTGATTGGGATAATCCAAATGATGTATTTAAAAAAGTGGAAGAGGAGATGGAGGAAGTTAGAGAAGCAGTAAAGGAAAATGATAAAAACCATCTTGAAGAGGAGATAGGAGATTTACTTTTTGCTATAACAAACTATGCTCGTCATATGAATATAGATACATCTGAGGCTTTAAGAAAATGTAATGAAAAATTTGAAAGAAGATTTAGATATGTGGAAGAAAGATGTGATATGAAAAATTCAACTCTTGATGAGATGGACAATCTTTGGAATGAAGCCAAAAAAATAGAAAAAATAACTCAAAAAAATAAAGTTAATAAAAATTAAAAAAGGTTATTGACTTATACAAAAAATGAGGTATATATAATATAAAGGAGAATAACTTATATGAGATTAGATAAATTTTTAAAAGTGAGTAGAATTATAAAAAGAAGACCTGTTGCAAAAATAGTTGTAGATGGTGGGAAAGCAAAAATAAATGGAAAAGTTGCTAAATCTAGTACAGCTTTAAAAATAGGTGATATATTAGAGTTAGAATATTATGATAAATATTTTAAGTTTGAGATTTTAGAAGTGCCTGAGGGAAATGTTCCAAAGGAAAAGAGTAATGACTTAGTAAAAGTTTTAGATAGCCGTGGAATAGTAGTAGACTTAAGTTCAGACAAGGAGATTTTAGACTAAAATGAGAGTGTCTGTAAAAAGTAATGCAAAAATAAATATAGGGCTTAATATAGTTGAAAAATTAGAAAATGGTTATCATAGTCTTGATATGATAATGGTTCCTATATCTTTAGCTGATGAACTTGATATTAATTTTACAGGAAAAAAAGGAAGATTAATTATTTCATCTAATATAAAAGATATACCAACAGATGAAAGAAATATTCTTTGGAAAGTTTATGATGTTTTTTATAAATTTATAAAAAAAGAACCTGATGAGATAGAAGTGTATTTAAATAAAATAATACCACATGAGGCAGGGCTTGGTGGTGGAAGTTCTAATGGTGCATTTTTTCTTAAGGAGCTTAATAAATATAATGATAATATCTTAGATGATGAAAAACTTATAGAGATAGGAAAAAATGTTGGTGCTGATATTCCGTTTTTTATAAAAAACTATCCTTGTAGAGTTAAGGGGATAGGGGAAAAGCTTGAAAAAATAGAAAATAATCTTAATTGCGATGTAGTTTTAGTAAAACCATTTTTTGGTGTATCAACTAAAGAGGCTTACACTCTATATAGCACTCTTCAAAATAAAAAAGATGCTAATATTGATATGGTAAAAGAGGGATTAAAAGAAAATAATTTGAAGAAAGTAGAAGAAAATTCTGAAAATATTTTAGAACAGGGACTTCTTACTTCAAATGAAAATATAAAGTGTTTCAGAAGAATATTGGAAAAAGAATGTAGTACTAGATTTTTTATGTCAGGTAGTGGAAGTTGTTACTACACTTTCTGTATGAAAGGAAAGGGACAAGAATACGCTAACCTTTTAAAAACCAAGGTAAGTAACTGTCAGATTTACAGCTGCAGTTTTTTATAAGGAACAATCAATTACTAAATTAAAGGACGGTGCATTGAGACATGAAAATTACAGACATAAGATTGAGAGCAGTAAAAAGCGAAAATGAGGTTAAACTAAAAGCATATGCTGATGTTACTTTTAATAGTAGCTTTGTTGTTCATGGATTAAAAATTATTGATGGACAAAAAGGAATGTTTGTGGCTATGCCATCAAGAAAAATGCCTGATGGAGAGTATAAAGACATTGCACACCCAATCACTCCTGAATTAAGAAAAGAAATAACAGACACAGTTATAGCAAAATATAGTGAAGTTATAGAAAAAGAGGGGGCTCTTCCTGAAACGGAAGTAGTAGAAGAATAAAAAATTTAAAGAACTGTTGTAGATTTATTAATTGATTTACACAGTTCTTTTTTATTAAGAAGTAGTTATTAAAGTAACAGTTCTAAAATAATATAAAATATTAATTAAAATATATTTTTTTATTGTTGACAAAAAAAAAAAATTATGATAAAATCCTTTTGTTATTGGGGCGTCGCCAAGCGGTAAGGCAACGGACTTTGACTCCGTTATGCGTTGGTTCGAATCCAGCCGCCCCAGCCAACAAATAAATTTTAACTCTCTGTTATTCAGAGAGTTTTTTTTTCGCTTATTTTTTAAAATGGTTATTGACAAAGAAAATAAAAATGAGAAAATAGAGTATAGTATATATTTGTAAGTTATTTTATTTTATGTAATAAAAAGGAGAGTCATCATCATCATGAAAAGCTATGAGATGGATATGTGTAGTGGTCCCTTATTTAGTCGTATGCTTGTTTTTACTGTACCTTTGATATGTTCTGGGATTTTACAACTATTTTTTAATGCAGCTGATATAATTGTTGTGGGTAAATTTTCAGGAGAACATGCTTTAGCAGCAGTTGGTTCAACAAGTTCTCTGATAAATCTTCTTTTAAACCTTGTTGTGGGAGTTTCCCTTGGAGCAAGTGTTATAGTTGGTAGAAACTATGGAGCAAAAAATAAATCAGGAGTAAGAAAAAGTGTTCATACAGCAATAGCAATAGCTTTATGGGCTGGGGTTATAATGCTTTTTGTGGGAGTTCTTCTTTCACCACCAATATTAAAAATAATGGGAACACCTGATGATGTAATAAAACTTTCAACTTTATATATGAGAATATATTTTTTAGGAATGCCATCTATGATGCTTTATAACTTTGGAGCATCAGTATTGAGAGCAGCTGGAGATACAAGACGTCCTTTATATATTCTAGCTGGTGCAGGAATAATAAATATAATTTTAAATCTTATTTTTGTTGTTGGACTTGATTTAAGTGTTGCAGGAGTGGCACTTGCTACAATTGTATCAGAAAGTGTATCAGCTTTTATGGTAATGAAAATTCTTTTGAAAACAGATGGCTTTCTTCATCTTGATTTAAAAAGAATAAAAATTCATAAAAAAATTTTAAAAGAGATGCTTAAGGTTGGGCTTCCAGCAGGTATTCAAGGAGTTTTCTTCAATATTTCAAATGTTCTTATTCAGTCTTCAGTTAATTCGTTTGGGTCTGTTGTAATGGCAGGAAATACTGCTGCTGTTACTTTAGAGGGCTTTGTAGATACGTCAATACTTGCTATTTATCAAACAACTCTTAATTTTACAAGTCAGAATGTAGGAGCTAAAAAGTATAGCAGAATAGGAAAAATATTTAGTTCATCATTAATAATGTCAATTTTTACAGGAGTTGTTTTTGGTGGAGGAACATATATATTTGCAGAAAGATTATTAAAAATTTGTATAACAACAGAAGAAGCTATATCTTATGGAGCAATTCGTCTTGGAATAGTTTCAGTAAGTTATCCATTGTGTGGAATTATGGATGTAGGAGCAAGTATTTTAAGAGGTATGGGATATTCAATACTTCCTACAATTGTAGTTCTTATAGGAGCATGTATATTTAGAGTAGTTTGGATTCTAACAGTATTTAGAGAGTATCATAGTTTAGTTATTCTTTATCTTTCTTATCCTATAAGCTGGGCATTAACTTCTATTATTTTAATAGGGTGTTACTTCTTCCTTAAACGTCGTTTTGTAGAAAAAGAAAATAGAATATAGATATAAAAAGAGAGTTGTATCCCTCTCTTTTTATTTTTCTTTTAAATAAGACATTGTTATTAATTAATAATAATTGACTAAGGTAAGGTGCTATACTAAAATATAATAAAAATAGAAAAAGGATAACCTAGATGATAAATTATCCTTTTTGAGTTAAATATATTTTTATAAGTAAAGAGTTTACTCGGCAACTTCTTCAATAAAAGAAGTATTTTCAAATATAACTTCTGTTTTTTCTTCTTCAATAATTTCTACTTTATTAGGAAGAAATTTTTCATAGAATGGAATAAATACGGAAATACAAGTAAGAACTAGAAGTATTTGTTGATACCATAATAATGGAATTACTTCAAAAGGTGTTAAAGCTCCTTTTGTAAATCCTATAAGTATTAACATCTGAGCTCCATAAGGGATAACTCCTTGAGCAATACAAGAGAAAATACCAAGAATACCAGCTATTCTTCTATTATCAAGATTATGTTCTTCAGATATTTTTTTAGCAATAGAACCATTTATAATGATAGCAACAGTATTATTAGCTACTGCAAAGTCAGTAAGAGCTACAAGAACTCCAATTCCAAACTGTGCTGATTTTTTTCCAGTAATCATTTTTTGTATTTTCTGAAGGATCCATTCAACTCCACCAGCTTTTGTAACCATAGTAGCAAGTCCACCAGTAAGAAGTGATAGGATAAAGATTTCATTCATATTTATAAATCCAGTATAAATTTCTTTTGTAAATTGAATGAATGTGAAAGAATCAGTCATCATTCCAATAATTCCAGAAAAAACTATTCCACCAGTAAGAACGATGAATACATTCACTCCTATTAGTGAAAGAACTAATACGAATATATATGGAAGTATTTTTACAATGCTGTAGTCATACTGTTGAGCAGCTACTATTGTTTCAGGTTTTCCAAAAATAAGGAAAAGAACAAGTGTAGCTAAAGCAGCTGGAATAGCTATACTTATATTAGCTTTAAATTTATCTTTCATAAGACAACCCTGAGTTCTTGTAGCAGCAATTGTAGTATCAGAAATCATAGAAAGATCATCACCAAACATAGCTCCACTCATAACAGCTGATAAGATTATTGCAAGTGGAACATTTGCTTTTGTAGAAAGTTCAAGAGCAATAGGAGCTATTGCAACGATTGCACCAACTGATGTTCCAGTAGCAGTAGAGATAAAACTAGTTATAATGAATATTCCTGCAGTTATATATTGAGGTGGTATAAAAGTAAGTCCAAGGTTAGCAGTAGATTCAACTCCACCCATAGCTTTTGATACACCAGCAAAAGCACCAGCAAGAAGATAAATGATACACATAATTATAATATCAGAATGTCCACAACCACTTATAAATGTCTCAAATTTTTCTGTTATAGTACCTTTGAAAAGGATAAATGCAGCTATTACACCACACATTATAGCAACAGGTGAAGGAAGTTGATAGAAAGCCATTTCTACACCTTTAATTTCGAAAAATATACCTGCTCCTAGATAAACAAGAATGAAAACAATAAAAGGCACAAGTCCCTTAAAACTTGGTTTGATACTAGTCATTGATTAAAATCCTCCTAAATAATTGTTTTAAAGAATGAAAATAATTCTTGAAAACTGATTTTTAATTTTGTTTTGTGTGTGATATAATATAAAATAGTTCAAATAACAATCACACGACAAGATTTTAGAGGATAAAAAAGAATTGGTCAACAAGAGAGATATAAAAGTGTTATGGTACAGAGTGTAATAAAAGGAGAAAACATATGTTAAAAGAAAATGTATTGTTCAGTAAAACATCTAATGAAAAGTATTATATACAACTCTATAAGATTTTTAAATCAGAAATAAATGCAGGGAAATTATCAGAAGGTTCTAAATTACCATCAGTAAGACAGACAGCTATGAAGTATAAAGTTAATATGAATACAGTTCTTCAGTCTTACAATTTATTAGAACAAAATGGTTTTATAGAAAAAATTCCAGGAAAAGGATGTTTTATAAAAAAGAATTCAAATTTTACTCTTGATATAAAAGTTCATCCAATTTTAGAAACATTTAGATATGGACAAGAAAGAATAGGAGATATAGTAAATTTTTCAAACGGAACCCCAACATCAGAGTATTTTCCAGTTGAAATTTATAAAAAATTATCAGAGCAAGTGATAAATAAATATGGAGGAGAACTTTTTGAATACCAGAATGTACAAGGAATGGAAAGTTTAAGAGTTGTTCTTTCAGAAGAATTAGAAAAAGATGATATTTTTGTAACAGAAGATGACATTCTTATAACTTCAGGAACTCAACAAGCTCTTGACATAGTTTTAAATATATTCTATTCCAAGACAGGTCTTACAATAGCTCTTTCTGATCCAACATACCCAAATGCTCTTAATCTTTTTACAAATGCTTGTAAAGTAAAGGGATTTGATTTAAAAGCAGATGGTTGGGATATGGAAGAATTTGAAAAATTTTTAAAAACAGAAAAAATAAATTTAGTTTATGAGGTGTTTAACTATCAAAATCCAACAGGTATAAAGTGGAGTGAGGAGAAGAAAAAAAGACTTCTTGAACTAGCGGTAAAATATGATTTTTATATAATAGAAGATGATACTTTTTCTGAATATTACTATGAAAAAGAAAGACCAAGTACATTAAAAAGTTTTGATAAAGTAGGGCATGAGAGAGTAATCTATATTAGAACTTATTCAAAAACAATAATGCCTGGAATAGGTATTGCTCTTATGATTGCTCCAAGAAGTTTTATGGAAAAAGCTATTCTTGTAAAGTATAGCTTAGATCCAACTACTTCTGGACTAAATCAAAAAATATTAGAATATTTTATAAAAGATGGGTACCTTGAAGAACATATATCTGCTATGAGAAATGTTTTTAAAGAAAAATACTATTATATGCTTAATCAGTTAAGAGGAGTTCCTTATCTTCAAATTATGCATGTTCCAACAGGTGGTTTTTTTATATGGGTACTTCTTGCTGAACATATAGATGGAGAAAAGTTTTATAAAAATTGTCGTGAAAGAGGAGTAGCTGTTCTACCAGGAAGTGTTTTTTATAATGATAAGAGAGCAGAATGTAAAATAAGACTTACTTTTGTTTCTGGAGAAATTGAAGAGATTAAAAAAGGAATAGAGGTTATAAAAGATATTTTAATTCATTGCAAACACTAAAAAGAAATAATATAATAGCAACATAAATAAAGTATACTAAAAATAGGAGTGAATACTAATGAGTAAACTAATAAAAAAAGTGGCAGCTATACATGACTTATCAGGATTTGGGAGAGCATCTCTTACAACCGTAATTCCAATATTATCAACTATGGGAATACAGGTTTGTCCTGTGCCAACAGCAATTCTTTCAACACACACAAGTAATTTTACAAATTATAGCTTTATAGATTTAACTAATTATATGGAAGAACATATTGCTCATTGGAAAGAGCTTGATTTAGAATTTGATTGTATCTATTCAGGTTTTCTTGGTTCACCAAGGCAGATAAAAATAGTTTCTGACTTTGTAGACTATTTTGGTCATAGAGATAATTTAGTTGTAGTTGATCCTGTTATGGGGGATAATGGTTCTCTTTATGGAACAATGGGTGAAGAGATGATAATTGAAATGAGAAAATTAGTGTCAAAGGCAGATATTATAACTCCAAATTTTACAGAGGCAGCTTTTCTTCTTGGAGAAGAGTATAAAGAAACAACTACAGAGGAAGAAGTAAAAAATTGGCTTGTTAGAATAGCTGAGATGGGACCTAAGATTGTAATAATTACAAGTGTTCCTGATGAAAAAGAAAATCAATTTGACAAAAATATGAGTGTTATAGCTTACAATAAAGAAGAAGATGTTTTTTGGAAAGTATCGTGCAAATATATACCTGTTTCATATCCAGGAACAGGAGATGCTTATACAAGTGTTCTTATTGGAAGTCTTTTGCAAGGGGATAGTCTTCCTGTTGCAATAGATAGAGCAATGCAATTTGTTACACAATGTATAAAAGCAAGTTATGGATTTAAGTATCCAAGTAGAGAGGGAGTTTTACTTGAAAAAAATCTAAATATTTTAAATGTTCCTATTCTTTTTGGTGCTTATGAGTTATTGAAGAATAATAAATAATAAAGTAAAAATTATTTCAATTGAAATAAGATAGGGGAGGAACAAAATATGAAAGTACTTATCTTAAATGGTAGTCCAAGATTAAATGGAAATACAAAAACAGCTCTTAAAGCAGCAGCAGAGGGAATAGTAGAAAACTGTGAACATGATGTGGAGTTTATAGATGTAACAAAATATGATATAAAAGGTTGTATGGCATGTGATTATTGTAAAACATCAGATGGAATATGTGTAATAAAAGATGATGGAAATTTACTTGTAGAAAAAATATATGAAGCAGATGTTGTAATCTTTGGTTCTCCTGTTTATTGGTGGGGAATAACTGCACAGATTAAGGCTGTAATAGATAGAATTTATTGTAAAAATCAAACTCTTAATAAATTAAAAAAGAAAATAGGAATAATTTCTGTTGGAGCAGCAGAACTTTCAGATAGAGAGTATGAACTTATAAGTGGACAGTTTCAATGTATTTGTGAATATCTTAACTGGGACTTAATAATAGATGAAAAAATTTCAGCAGAAGAAGTGGGAGATTTAGTAAAAAATAGTAAAAAAATCTTAGAATTAAAAGAGATTTGGAGAAAGATATAAGAAAAGCAGGTTCAAACCTGCTTTTTATATTGTTTCTTTTTCTTTTTTGTCAATATCTTTTTTGGTAACAAGAAGTTGATCAATTTTAAAATTATCAACATCAACCACTTCAAAAGTATAGTCTAAAAACTCTACCTTTGCAGCTTTTTTAGGGATACTTTTTAGCATAAACATCATAAAACCAGCAATGGTTTCATAGGTATCTTCCTCTGGAAATCTTTCTATTCCAAGAACTTTTTTTACATCTTCAACAGATGTAACTCCATCAATTAGCCAAGACCCCTCTCCTCTTGATATGATTTGTTGTTCATCTTGGTCTTGATAAACCACATCTCCCATAAGTGTATTTACAACATCATAGAAAGTAACAAGCCCTACAACATGACCATACTCGTTAAGAATAACTGCAAAATCTTCTCTAGCCTCATTAAATTTATCAAGTGCTTCAGAGATAGTAAGGGTATTTGGTAAAATTAAAAGATTTGTATTCATAATTTCTTTAATGTTGTTTAAACTTTTAAGTTCACTATTAAGTATTCTCGGTAGGATATTTTTTGAATCTACATAACCAATAATAGAATCAATATTATCTTTACAAATAAGAAATTTTGAGTGTGGATAATTACTTATTTTTTCTTTTATACTTTTTTCATCTTCATCAACAGTAAAGAATACAATATCATTTCTATATGTCATAATAGAAGAAACCCATCTAGTATCAAGTTCAAAAACATTTTCAATTAAAGAGTGTTCTTTTTTTTGTATAACTCCTGTTTCAGCACCTTCATCAACTATTGCAAATATATCATCATAAGTAATCTCATCATTTCTATTTTGTTGAATTTTAAAAATTTTAAATATAAATGTTGCTATACTATCAAAGAAAATTATTAAAGGTCTAAAAATAAAAATCAGAAAAAGCATAGGGTTTATAATAGCTATTGCAATTTTTTCTGGAGCAGCCATTGCAAGTCTTCTAGGAATGAGATCAGCAAATTCAATAAAAAGACTTGTTATAAAAATAAAAGAAATAAGAGAACCTATTGTGTCTGCCTTAGTGGAAGAAAGTGAAAACCATGACATAATAATAGGTTTCAGAAAAGGAGAAAGTATATTTTCTCCAATAATCCCACCAAGTATGGCAAGGGCATTTGTTCCTATTTGAACTGCTGCAAAAAAGTTTCCAGATGTTTCTTGCACTTCTAAAACTTTCTCAGCATTTTTATTTCCTTTCTCTTTCATTGTTTGAAGTTTCATTTTTCTTGCTGAGGCTAGAGATATTTCACTCATAGCTAAAAATATACCAAGTATAACAAGTAAAATGATTAAAAATAGTCTTAAAAAAATATCAGTATCTTGGTTCGGCATATCGTCCTCCTGTGTAAGTAAAAAATAGAGATTTTAAATTAAAAAACCGAATTAATACAATATTATTATATAATTTTTAAGGATAAAAGACAAATATTTGATAAAAATCATAATAAAAAAACCTTTTTACAAAATGTAAAAAGGTTAAAGTATAGAGATTACTAGTCTTCATCAATAGGTATAGCTCTGTGTCCAAGTCCAATTACAACATCATCTAAACGAAACATTCCGATTGTAAGAAAAATACATATTGAAAGATGTTCCCTATATCTTGCAATTCCTATTTTTCCTCCAACATTAAATCCAGCAGCTTTATCCATTACCTGTGCAATAGCCTCTCTAGTTGCTCCAGTGATTGCTCCATCATAAACATGAGAATCTTTAACTATTCCATTTCTTTTTGAGGCAACCATTGTCCTTTCAAGAATTTTTGAAATAGATTGAATTATATCTCCTCCAATATCAACGGCAGCACTTTTTATTCCTGTTTTTTTATAAGTTTCTTTTAAGATAGCTTCTTCCTCACGAGTTGACATTGCAAGCATAATAGCTGCTCTAGCTATATCTTTACTTTTATATTCCATTATTTTCCTCCAAATTGATTTTGGTTTTTTAAAAAAGGGTTTATTATTTTATACTGTAATATTTAAAAGTTGTCAAATATAATTAAGATAATATGACAGAGTGTCGTTTTTTTACTCAGTTATTAAATATAGATTTATTATATAAGTTATTTATATAGATTGATATTTGTGTAGTCATTTTGGCTAGGGTAGAATTTATAAAATGACCAGAGAAATAGAAAATCTGACTTGCCTCTATTTCCAAAAAAGTATCCTATTAGACAAAGTGTCGTAATCTAAAAATTATGAGAAACATCTAAATAATTTTTAGAATTATATGGATTAAGTTCTTCGTATTTATCAGTTAGGGTAACATACATATATGTTCCAGCCATTCCATTTTTATTTGTTTTTATTATTTTATGTAAAAATCCTTTTTCTACAAGTTCATTTATTTTTCTTATAACTGTTTTTTCACTTCCAAGGAGAGGAAATTCTTGAATGAGATATCCATAAGTAAACCAAATATAAAATCTTCCATTGTAGATTATATATTTTTTCTTTTTTAAAATATTTGTATGTAAATCAGCAATAAGACGGAGAACAGCTGCTCCTCTTAAATCAATTTCATTTTCAATAAGTTTTTTTTGACTATAACCTAAAAAAGTAAATTTCATATTTTTCCTCCTTGAAATTAAAATATTTTTTCTTTGATTAATATAAATATAACATGGAAATGGTAGAACTTTGGTTCACACAATGGAAGCAATGGACAAAAAATGAAAAAAATTTTTATAAATAAAAAAATTATGTAGTAAATAATAAAATATCATATAAAGGTTGGAAAAATTATGTTAAACGTTACTTAAAAAATGATAACTTTAATGACATCTAAAAGGATTTGTGATAAAATATATATTATAATCTAATAAGTGTGACTAAAAAACGGGAGATGTGGAATGGAAAAAATTAAGATACAAACTGAATATATAAAATTAGACCAGTTTTTAAAATGGACTGGTGTGGCAGAAAGTGGAGTAGATGCTAAAGATATAATTTTAGCTGGAGAAGTAAAAGTAAATGGAGAAATTGAAGAGAGAAGAGGAAAAAAACTTCGTGTTGGAGATACTGTTCAAGTAGCAGGAAAAACCTTCGAAGTAGAATAATTGAGGTGAAGATTTGAAAATCTTAGAGATAAATTATATAAATTTCAGAAACTTGTCAGATAGAAATATAAAATTTTCTCCTAAGATAAATTTATTCCTGGGAAAAAACGGACAGGGAAAAACGAGTATAATAGAAGCAGTATATTTTGGTGCCACAGGAAAAAGTTTTCGTACTTCTAAAAATGCCGATCTTATAAAACATGGGAAAACCAAAACAGGTTGTTTTATGGAGTATGAAGATAGAATAAGTGATAAAAATATCTCTGTAAAAATAGATAGCAGTAAAAAAGAATATAGACTTAATAAAAAAAAAATACCTTATGATGAATATTATGGAAAAGTAAATGTTGTATCGTTTATTCCTGAAGACATCGAGTTAATAGTAGGGTCACCAAGTGTCAGAAGAAGATTTTTTGATAGTGAAATAGCTCAAAGCAGTCAAGAATATTTCCAAAATCTTAAACAATACACTAAACTTTTGAAAATTAGAAATAAATATTTAAAAAATAGAGAGCATAAAGACCCAATGTTTTCAATTTATGAAGATGAATTTGTAAAGTATGGAGCTAGGGTTATAAAGAAAAGGCTTGAATATGTGAAAAATATCTCTATTATATTAAATCTTAATTATAGAAAACTTTTTGACAGTAAGAAAGAGTTAAGTCTTGTGTATAGTTCTGAAATGGGGGATATAAAAAAATATTCTCTTAAGGAGCTTGAAGAAAAGTTGAAAGAAAATATAGAAAAAGAATTTTCAAAAGAGTTAAAATATGGATACTCTATGGTTGGTCCTCAAAAAGATGACTTTATTTTTCTTCTTGACGGAAGAGAGGCAAAGTCATTTTCTTCTCAAGGGGAAAAAAAATCAATTATTTTTTCTTTAAAGTTATCTGAAATAGATATGGTACTTAAAGAAAAAAGAGAAAATCCAATTTTTCTTATAGATGATGTGTCGTCATATTTTGATTCTATAAGAAAAGAGAATATAATAAATTATCTAAATAAAAGAGAGATACAAGTTATAATAACTTCAACTGACCTTTTAAATATAGAGTCTAAAAACTTCTTTGTAGAAAAAGGAGAGGTTTATGAACGAGATAATTAGTGTAAAAGAGATGATAGAAAGAGCTGTTTCAAAAAGTGGAACACTTCGTATCTCTATAATAAAAGGAGCATGGCAAGGAATAACAGGGGAACTTTCTTTAAAATCTGAGCCATTAGGTATAAAAGATGCAGTGCTTTATGTGGCAGTAGAAAATTCTATCTGTCTTCATGCTTTGAGTATGAGAAAAGAAAAATATATAGAGAAAATTAATAGACTTCTTAAAGGACAGTATATTGTTGATGTAAAATATAGAGTGAGAAAAATTGACTTGCAAGCTAAGCTTGAGAGGGGAGAATCTTTTAAAATATTTGAGGAGAAAGAAGAAAAAATCACTGAATATAAAACAAAGGATATGTCTATTGAAGAGAGTATAAAATATCTTTCAGCTCTTGCAAAAAAAAGAGAACAATTTCTTATTAAAAAAGGGTATAAAAAATGTGCTGAATGTGGGAGTATATTTTTAGGAAAAGAAAAGTTGTGTTCAAAATGTAGAGAGGAAGAAAATCTTACAATAAATAAGTATTAAAAGATTGAATTGAGATAAATTTTTAAGGTTTTTAATGTGAAAATCTTGTTTGTGAAATTCAAGAAAAGAATATTTTTGGAGGGTATGTAAAATAATGAGTAATAATTATCAAGCAGAAAACATTACGGTCTTGGAAGGATTGGAAGCAGTTAGAAAAAGACCAGGTATGTATATTGGAACAACATCAGAAAGAGGACTTCATCATCTTGTATGGGAGATAGTTGATAACTCTATTGACGAGGCACTTGCTGGATACTGTAACAAAATAATGGTTAACGTACTTCCAGATAATATAATTGAAGTTATAGATAATGGTAGAGGAATTCCAACAGGGATACACCCTAAATATGGAAAATCAGCACTTGAAATAGTTCTTACAGTTCTTCATGCTGGTGGAAAATTTGAAAATGACAACTATAAGGTATCTGGAGGACTTCATGGAGTTGGGGTATCAGTAGTTAATGCTCTTTCTGAGTGGCTTGAAGTTGAAGTAAATAGAGATGGGAAAGTATGGTATCAAAAATATAATAGAGGGATACCAGTTGAGCCTGTAAAAACAATAGGAGAAACAACAGTAACAGGAACAAAAGTAAGATTTAAAGCTGACTATGAAATATTTGAAACTCTTGTATATAACTTTGAAACTCTTGATACAAGATTAAAAGAACTTGCATATTTAAACAAAGGGCTTAGAATAATTTTAACTGACAGAAGAAAAAGTCCTGAAGTTGTTGCAGATTTAAAATTTGATGGTGGAATAATTGATTATATAAAAGATATAGAAAAAGATAATATAGCTCTTATAAAAGAGCCAGTTTATATGTCTGGAGAATCTGATGGAATAGTTGTTGAGGCAGTTATGATTTATAACACTAACCAAAGAGAAAGTGTTTATTCATTTGTAAACAATATTCATACTCATGAGGGTGGAACTCACGTAAGTGGATTTAGAACAGCACTTACAAGAGTTATTAATGATGTAGGTAAGGCTCAAGGATTTTTAAAAGATAAAGATGGAAAACTTCAAGGTTCTGACATAAGAGAGGGACTTTCAGCTATCGTATCAATAAAAATTGCTCAACCTCAATTTGAAGGACAGACAAAAACAAAATTAGGAAACTCCGAAGTAACAGGAATAGTATCTAATATAGTAGGAACACAATTAAAAATGTTCTTGGAAGATACTCCAAACGATACAAAGATAATAATAGATAAAGTATTAAATTCAAAAAGAGCAAGAGAAGCTGCTCAAAAAGCAAGAGAACTTGTATTAAGAAAATCTGCTCTTGAAGTTGGTTCACTTCCAGGAAAACTAGCTGACTGTTCTTCAAAAAATCCTGAAGAATGTGAGATCTATATAGTTGAGGGAGATTCAGCAGGTGGATCAGCAAAACAAGGAAGAGATAGAAGATTCCAAGCTATACTTCCATTGAGAGGAAAAATATTAAACGTTGAGAAAGCAGGACTTCATAAAGCACTTGAGAATGCAGAAATAAGAGCTATGATTACAGCTTTTGGTGCAGGAATGGGAGAAAATTTTGATATATCTAAACTAAGATATGCAAAAATAATTCTAATGACAGACGCCGATGTTGATGGTGCTCATATAAGAACTCTTCTATTAACATTCTTCTATAGATATATGGTTGAGCTTTTACATAATGGAAATATTTATATAGCACAGCCACCTTTGTATAAGATAACAACAGGAAGAACTATTCAATATGCTTATGATGATAAACAACTTAAGTTTATAGTTGATAATCTTGAAGGGGAAAATAAAAAATATGCTCTACAAAGATATAAAGGGCTAGGGGAAATGAACCCTGAACAACTTTGGGAAACAACAATGGATCCAGATACAAGAACTTTCTATCAAGTAAAAGTTGATGATGCAAGAGAGGCTGATATGATATTTGATAAACTTATGGGGGACAAAGTTGAACCTAGAAGACAGTTCATTGAAGACGGAGCACAATTTGTTAAAAACTTGGATATATAGTTATTAATGAATTAAAAAAATGAACATTAATAATATATATTGTCGGGAGGAAATAAAAGAATGTCTAATGTAATTAACAGATACATAGAAGAGGAAATGAAACAATCTTATCTGGATTATTCTATGAGTGTTATTGTAAGTAGAGCACTTCCAGATGTAAGGGATGGTTTAAAACCAGTTCATAGAAGAATATTATTTGCTATGAATGAAATGGGAATGACTTATGATAAAGCTTATAAAAAATCTGCAAGAATTGTAGGGGAAGTACTAGGTAAGTATCACCCACATGGAGATTCAGCAGTTTATAATACAATGGTAAGAATGGCACAGGAGTTTAACTATAGATATGAACTTGTTGATGGTCATGGAAATTTTGGTTCTATTGACGGAGATTCAGCAGCTGCCATGAGATATACAGAAGCAAGAATGAAAAAAATAACAGGAGAACTTTTAGAAGATATTGATAAAGATACAATAGACTTTAGAAAGAACTTTGATGATTCCCTTGATGAGCCAGTTGTACTACCTGCAAAACTTCCAAATCTACTTTTAAATGGTTCAACAGGAATAGCAGTAGGAATGGCAACAAATATTCCACCTCATAATTTGGGAGAACTTGTTGATGGTATACTTGCTCTTATAGAAAATAGAGATATAACAGTTGACGAATTAATGGAACATATTCCAGGTCCAGATTTTCCAACAGGTGGAATAATTGATGGAACAAGAGGAATAAAAGAAGCCTATGCAACAGGTAGAGGAAGAATAAGAGTAAGAGGAAGAATAGAGGTTGAGGAATCTAAAACAGGAAGAGTTTCTCTTGTTGTAAAAGAAATTCCTTACCAATTAAATAAATCAGCTCTTATAGAAAGAATAGCTGCTCTTGTAAGAGAGAAAAAGCTTACAGGAATATCTGACTTAAGAGATGAATCAGATAGAGAGGGAATAAGAATTGTTATAGAATTAAAAAGAGGTGAAGAGCCAGAATTAGTTCTTAACAAATTATATAAATATACAGATCTTCAAAATACATTTGGTATAATAATGCTTGCCCTTGTAAATAATGTTCCTAAGGTTTTAAATTTAAAACAAGTTTTAGAGGAATATTTAAAGCATAGATTTGAAGTGGTAACAAGAAGAACAAAATATGATTTAGATAAGGCTGAAAAAAGAGATCATATACTACAAGGATTTAGAATAGCTTTAGAAAATATTGATAGAATCATAGAGTTAGTAAGAGCATCAAAAGATGGAAATGAAGCTAAAGATGCTTTAATAGAAAGATATGCTTTCTCTGAAACTCAAGCTAAAGCCATTATGGATATGAAACTTCAAAGACTTACTGGTCTTGAAAGAGAAAAAATAGAGCAAGAGTTCCAAGAACTTGAGTTAAAAATAAAAGAACTTAAAGCAATTCTTGCAGATGATAATAAAATTTATGAAATAATGGAAAAAGAACTTATTGAATTAAAAGAAAAGTACAACGATTCTAGAAGAACAAGTATAGAAAACGAAAGACTTGATATAGATATGGAAGATCTTATAAAAGATGAAAAAGTTCTTATAACTATTACAAATAAAGGTTATGTAAAGAGAATTGAGCTTGATAAGTATAAATCTCAAAAAAGAGGTGGAAAAGGAGTATCAACTCAACACACTGTTGAAGATGACTTTGTTCAAGATATGGAAGTCATGTCAACATTAGATAGTATGATGATATTTACAAATAAAGGAAGGGTATTCAACCTTAAAGCTTATGAGATACCTGAAAGCTCTAAACAAGCAAGAGGAAAACTTATTGAAAATATCATAAAACTTCAAGAAAACGAAAAAGTAAGATTCACTATAAAAATAAGAGAATTTACTAGAAATAAAGAGATATTATTCCTTACTCAAGACGGAACAGTTAAGAAAACAAACTTAATGGAATTTCAAAATATTCATAGTGGAGGACTTAAGGCAGTAAAACTTAGAGAAGATGATGATTTAATCTTCGTAGGAGTTGTAACTTCTGAAGAGGATCAACTATTTATAGCTACTAAATTAGGATACTCTATTAGAATAAGAACAAATGAAGTAAGAAGTATGTCAAGAAATGCAACAGGAGTAAAAGGAATTACACTAAGACAAGGAGATAGTGTTGTATCTGGTCTTTTACTTAAAAATGGAGATGAAGAAACAATTCTTACTGTTACAGAAAATGGATTTGGTAAGAGAACAAGAGTAAATGAATATCCACTACAAGGTAGAAGTGGAAAAGGTGTTATAAACCTTAAATGTAGTGATAAAACAGGAGATATTGTTGAAGTAAAACCTGTTAAAGAAGATGAAGAACTTATGGCAATAACTTCTTCAGGTGTTGTTATAAGAACTCCAGTAAACTCTGTTTCAATTTATGGAAGAGCAACTCAAGGAGTTAAAATCATGAGAACTTCTGATGATGAAAAAGTAGTTGCAATAGCAAAAGTAAAAAATGAAAAAGATGAAGAAAAAATACTTTCTGATGATAAAATTGAAGATGTGGAAGTAATTGAAAATAATCAAGAAAAATCTTCTGAAAAAGATGATTTTGAAAATAAATATCTGAACACTTTTGAAAGCGAAGACGAAGAGCAAATGCAGTATGAAGGTGAACAGGAACTAGATAACTCAGACGAAAACTAAAAAAGGACGTGATGTTTATGGAAAGAAATGTACTTTTAGTATTAGGGAATGGTTATAATAGAGAAAATCTTATAGACAGTGCTATTTATTTAAGAGATCACTTTGGTTTTTCAATAAGACCTCTTCATGTAAGAGATGTGAGAAAGAAGGAATTTCTTCCCAATGCAGTTGATGGTATAATGCTTGAGCCTATGATTGCAGGAGTTAATGAGGAATGGAATCGTTATGAGGAGCATGAAATTGCAAATATAAAAGAGCAGTTAGAACAGAAGGGAGTTCATGCAGAACTTGAAGTAAAATTTGGTATAACTCCAGAGATAGTAATTGAAGAATTAAAAAAATCAGATATTCTTCTTATAGAAAAAGAGGATAAATTTTCTGAGGATCTAATAGCTATTTTAAAACGTTTCTTTAAACCAATAATAGTTGTTAGAGATAAAGTTTTAAAACTTGATAAGGTTGCAATTTCAAATGATGATGGGACAAAGGTTAATAAAAGTTTCCAAAGATTTATAAATATATTTACTCATGTAAATGAAATAACATCACTTGAATTAGTAGATCCTGATCAACATGACCATGATGATGAGGAAGTTCATGAAAATTATCTTAATGAATTTATAAAAGGAAAGGGAATAAAACTTACTTCTAAACAAATTTTAAGATCTAACTCAGATGAATTTTTAAAAATTTGTAAGGAAGAAGATGTTCTTATTATGGGTAACTTAAGTAATTCTTATATATTTGAAAAGATTACTAAAAAAATTGGTGTAAAAATAATGGAAGATGTAGAAACAACATTATTTATAGCTTAATTTAATAAACACAGGATAGGTAAATTATGAAAATACTAGCTATTTCAGATACCCACGGGTGTTTTGAAAGATTTTATAAAGCATGTAAATGGGAAAAACCTGATGTAGTTCTTTTTTCTGGAGACTGTTCAAGTGATGCTTTAGAGATGGAACTTATTTTTCCTGAAATAAAATTTTTCATAGTTAGAGGAAACTGTGACTATGATGATTATAAAACAGATGATTATATGACAGTTGAGTTAGAGGGAAAGAGAATCTTTCTAACTCATGGTCATATTTATGGAGTTAAAAGAGACTATTCACGTATAGAGGAAAAAGGATATGAAGTAAATGCAGACATTGTTGTCTTTGGACATACCCACAATCCAGATTACGTAGATACTTTTCGCCGTCAAGATGACGAAAAAGACAAAGTTATAACTCTATTTAACCCAGGAGCAATATTAAATAACAGCTATGGAGTTATAGAAATAGAAAAAGGTAAAAAAGTAAAATTTACACATAAAAATTTGGATTAATTTTAGGTGGGAGGAAACATGAAAGATAAATTATCTTTATTAAAAAATGAAGCAAGACAAGAAATTCTAAATTCTTCAACTCTTCAAGAAATAGAAGATTTAAGAGTTAAGTTTTTAGGGAAAAAAGGTCAACTTACTGAAATCTCTAAAGGAATGAAAAATCTGTCTGCTGAAGAAAGACCTGTTATTGGGCAACTTCTTAACGAGGTTAGAAATGATATAACAGAAATACTTGAAAGTAAGAAAATAGAAATTACAAAAGAGCTTAAAGCTAAACAGTTAAAAGAAGAAGTAATTGATATTACTCTTTCAGGTAAAAAAGTAAGTGAAGGAAGTTTACACCCTATAACAGAAACAGCAGATTTTTTAAAAACTATTTTTATGGATATGGGATTTGATGTGGCAGATGGACCAGAGGTTGAATATGTAAAATACAACTTTGATGCATTAAATATACCAGATTCACATCCGTCAAGAGATATTACAGACACTTTCTATATATCAGATGATGTTGTTCTTAGAACACAAACATCACCAGTTCAGATAAGATATATGCTAGAGCATAAACCACCTTTTAGAATGATTTGTCCAGGTAAGGTTTATAGACCAGATTATGATGTATCTCATACACCAATGTTCCATCAAATGGAAGGACTTATGATAGGGGAAAATGTATCTTTTGCAAATTTAAAAGCTATTCTTACAGAGATGGTAACAAAAATATTTGGAGATACAAAAGTAAGATTTAGACCTCACTTCTTCCCATTCACAGAGCCAAGTGCTGAGATGGATGTTGAATGTGTTATTTGTAAAGGAAAAGGATGCAGAGTATGTAAAGGAAGTGGATGGCTTGAAATTATGGGTTGCGGAATGGTAGACCCTGCTGTTTTAGAAGCTGTTGGATATAAAGCTGACGAAGTTTCAGGTTTTGCTTTTGGAGTTGGAATAGAAAGAGTTACTATGCTTAGACATGGAATAGATGACTTAAGAGCATTCTTTGAAAATGATATGAGATTTTTAAAACAATTTAAGTAGGAGTGTGGAAAGAAGATGTTAATTTCATTAGAGTGGCTTAAGGAATATGTAGATATAAAAGAAGATATAAAAGAGCTTGAAAATGCCCTAACTATGATAGGACAAGAAGTTGAAGCTATAACTGTTCAAGGGAAAGACCTTGACCATGTTGTAATAGGAAAAATAGTTGAATATGGAAAACACCCAAATTCAGATAAATTAACTTTAACAAAGGTTGATGTTGGTGAAGAAGAACCTTTACAAATAGTTTGTGGAGCACCAAATCACAAACTAGGAGATAAAGTAATAGTTGCAAGAATAGGAGCAGTTCTTCCAGGAAACTTTAAAATAGCAAAAAGTAAAATAAGAGATGTAGAATCTTATGGAATGCTTTGCTCTGAAGTTGAGCTTGGATTAGGTTCAAATGCTGATGGAATAGTAATACTTCCAGAAGATGCACCAATTGGTGAAGAGTATAGAAAATATGCAAAACTAAATGATGTAATATTTGAACTAGAAATAACTCCAAACAGACCAGACTGCCTTTCTCATATAGGTATTGCAAGAGAGATTGCAGCTTACTATGGAAGAAAAGTTAAATATCCATCTTTTGATGTTTTTGAAACTCTTGAAGATGTTTCAAACAATGTAAAAATTGAAATAGAAGATAAAGAGAGATGTAAAAGATTTGCAGGAAGAGTTATGAGAAATATAACTGTAAAAGAATCTCCTGAATGGCTAAAAAGAAGAATAAAAGCTATGGGACTAAATCCTATAAATAACATAGTAGATGCTACAAACTTTGTAATGTTTGAATACAACCAACCTATTCATACTTATGATTTAAGTAAGATAAATGATATGACAATCGTTGTAAGAGCAGCTAAAGAGGGAGAAAAATTAGTTACTCTTATGGGAGATGAACTTGACTTAAATGGTGAATTAGTAATTGCTGACTCTGAAAAACCATTATCAATAGCAGGAGTTATGGGTGGACTTGAAAGTGGAATTACTGATGAAACTAAAGACATTTTCATTGAGGTTGCATATTTTACACCTGAAAATATAAGAAAAACAGGAAAGAAACTTGGAATTACAAGTGAATCTGGATATAGAAATGAAAGAGGAACAGATATTGAAAATGTTCCAGAAGTATTAGATAGAGTTACAAGTCTTATCTATGAAATAGCTGATGGAAACATCGTAGGAAAAGCTAAAGATATTTACCCAATTAAATTTACAAAGGTTGAAATTCCTTTAGATATTAAGAAATTTAGAAAATTCATGGGTAAAGATATAGAGGCTCAAGAAGTAGCTAGAATTTTAACTAACTTAGGATTAGAAATAAAAGCTATTGGACAAGAAACAGCTGTTGTAATTCCACCAAGCTATAGAAAAGATTTAACAAGAAGTGCAGATCTTTATGAAGAAATCATAAGAATGTATGGTTTTGAAAATATTGAAAATAAAATGCCTGTGGAAGATATAACTGCAGGAGTTAAAGCAGAGCCAATAAGACTTATGGACGATTCAAAAAGAATACTTGCTAAAATAGGACTTCAAGAAGTTATAAACTATAGTTTTATAGATAAAGTTGTTAAAGATGTTCTTCATATAGAAGATGAAGTTATAATGATAAAAAATCCTATTGCTGAAACAATGAGTATGATGAGACCAGTTCTTATGTGGAGTATTTTAAATAATATAAAAGAAAACTTAAATAGAAACCAAGATTCAATAAAAATATTTGAGGTGGCAAAAGTATTTAAGAAAGCAGAAGAATTAGCTCAAGAAGATATTCATGTTGCAATAGGTATCTGTGGAAGAGAAGCAAGAACTCTATGGAATGCAAAACCAGAAGCATATGATTTCTATATGTTAAAAGGTTATGTTGAGGAATATTTAGAATTAGTAGGAGTTAAAAAATATAAACTTGAAAGAACAACTAACTCTAATTTCCACCCTGGAAGAGCTGCAGATATAAAAATTGGAAAAGTTGTAGTTGGAACTTTTGGAGAAATTCACCCAGATTTAGCAGAAAATATGGATATTACAAAAGAGAGAGCTTATATAGCTGAACTTAACCTAACTATTTTAAAACAATATATGAGTAAAAAATTCAAATATGAAAGAATAGTTAAATATCCAGAAGTAACAAGAGACCTTGCTATCGTTTTAGATGACAGTGTACTTGTTGGTGATATGATAGACATGATTAAGAAAAGTTCAGACTTTATAGAGTTAGTAGAGCTATTTGATATTTACAAAGGAGAGCATATTGAAGCAGGTAAGAAATCTGTTGCAATTAGCTTAACTTTAAGAAATAAAGTTGGAACTTTAAAAGAAGAAGATATAAACAAAGTTATAGATAAAGTATTAAACATAATAAGAACAAAATTTGCTGGAGAAATCAGACAGTAGTCTGATTTTCTCTCAAAGTATAAAGAGGTAAATTAAATTTTGATTATGTTATTAGGGAGGAAAAAATGGATTCGTTAAAAGAATTATTTAAAATTGGAAATGGACCTTCAAGTTCACATACTATGGGACCTGAAAGAGCAGCTAGAAGATTTAAAGGGGAAACACCTAATGCAAAATCTTATAAAGTAGAACTTTATGGTTCTCTTGCTCTTACAGGAAAGGGGCATTTAACAGACTGGATAATAGAAAAAACTTTAGAACCAGTAAAGACAGAAATAGTATGGAAACCAGAAGTTGTTCACCCATTCCATACAAACGGAATGAAATTTTTTGCTTACGATGAAGCTGGGAATGAAATAAAAAATTGGCTTGTTTTTTCTGTTGGAGGAGGAACAATAGTTGAAGAGGGACAAGGAAGATACTCTACATCAACAGTTTATCCTTTAAAGAAAATGGATGACATAATAGAATGGTGTAAAGAAAATAAAAAAGAGCTATGGGAATATGTAATGGAGCATGAAGATGACGACATAGAAGAATTCCTTACAGAGATTTGGAAAGCTATGGAAGAAGCAGTAGAAAGAGGAATAACTAAAGATGGTGTTTTACCAGGAAGCATAGGTTTAAAAAGAAGAGCTCAAACTTTTTATAGAAGATCAAGATCAGAAGGGAAAGTTAGACAGTTTAGAGGAAAACTTTTTGCCTACACACTTGCAGTATCAGAAGAAAATGCTGGTGGTGGAAGAGTTGTTACAGCCCCTACATGTGGAGCAGCAGGAGTTATTCCAGGAACACTTTATACTTTGAAAGAAGCATTTAAATTAGAGCCAAAAGAGATAGTAAAAGCTCTTGCAGTGGCTGGATTAATAGGAAACATAGTTAAAGAAAATGCAAGTATATCTGGAGCAGAAGCAGGTTGTCAAGCAGAGGTTGGAACAGCTTGTGCAATGGCAGCAGGAATGGCAGCATTTTTAATGGGAGGAACAATAGAGCAAATAGAGTATGCAGCAGAGATGGCATTAGAGCATAATCTAGGACTTACTTGTGACCCTATTGGCGGATATGTACAAATTCCTTGTATAGAAAGAAATGCATCAGCAGCAGCAAAAGCACTTGATACAGCAAACTATGCACTTTATACAGATGGACAACACAGCGTATCTTTTGACGAAGTAGTAATAACTATGGGAGAAACTGGAAGAGATATGAAAGAAGAATATAGAGAAACATCTCTTGGTGGTTTAGCAAAACATTTTTGTGCAAATTGTTAATTTTTAAAAAGGCTGATTAGAAATCAGCCTTTTTAAAGTTGTAAAAAATGAAAAGTGATTGGAGAAATATAATTAATGAAACTTATAGTAGGACTTGGAAATCCAGGTAAAGAATACGAAAATACAAGGCATAATCTAGGATTTATGGCTATAGATAAAATAGCAGAAGATTTAAAAATATATGATTTTAAAGAAAAGTTTAAGGGGCTGATAGGAGAAGGGAACTATAAAGGAGAAAAAATACTTCTTTTAAAACCTCAAACTTTTATGAATTTAAGTGGTGATTCTATAATTCAAGTTTTAAATTTTTATAAAATTAATTCAGAAACAGAAATGGTAGTAATTTACGATGATATGTCACTTCCAGTAGGTAAACTTAGAATAAGAGAAAAAGGAAGTGCTGGGGGACATAATGGAATAAAATCTATTATTTCACATATAGGAGAAAAATTTTTAAGAATAAAATTTGGAATAGGTGCTAGTGGTGGAAAAGAAAAAACTGTTGGTTTTGTTCTTGGACGTTTTTCTAAAGAGGAAGAACTTGATGTGAAAGAAGCAATAGGAAATGTTTCAAAGATGGTATTTTCTCTTTTAAATGGTGAAAAAATAGAAAAAATAATGCAACTTTACAATAAAAAATGATGAAAAAAAGGTCGGTAAGTCCGAAAAAGATATTGTTAAAAATTGATAATTGTGCTAAACTGATATAAGGAAAATTTATATATTTATTAAAATTAAATATAGTTTAAGGAAGGAGAGTTTGTATGAAGTTTTTTGGATTCAGAGGCGGAGTGCATCCACCTGATAATAAGGCCCAAACAGCTGAAATAGCAACAGAAAAAATGGCATCACCAAAAATGGTATATATACCATTACAACAACACATAGGAGCTCCATTAGATCCAATAGTTAAAGTTGGAGATAAAGTTCTTAAAGGACAGAAAATAGCTGATTCTCAAGCTTTTATGTCTACTACTATTCATTCACCAGTAAGTGGAACAGTAAAGAAAATAGAACAGCGTGTATTTCCTTTAATGGGGAAAGCTAACACAGTAGTTATTGAAAATGATGGAAATGATGAATGGTGTGAGCTAGAAAAAATTGAAAACTGGCAAGAAGCGTCAGTTAAAGATTTATTAAAATTAATAAGAGAAAAAGGTATAGTTGGAATAGGGGGAGCAAGTTTCCCTACTCATATCAAACTAAACCCACCAGAAGATGCTAAAATTGATACTTTAGTACTTAATGGTGCAGAGTGTGAGCCTTATTTAAATTCTGATAATAGACTTATGCTTGAAGATCCTCAATCAATAGTAGAAGGAATTAAAATCATTAAAAAGATTTTAAATATTCAAACAGCTGTGATTGGTATAGAGGAAAATAAACCTGAAGCTATTGCTAGCATGAGAAAAGCATGTGAAGGGACAGGAATAGAAGTTATGCCACTTCATACAAAATATCCTCAAGGAGGAGAAAAACAACTTATAAAAGCAGTTTTAGATAGAGAAGTTCCATCAGGAAAACTTCCTGCATCTGTTGGAGTAGTTGTTCAAAATACGGGAACAGCAGCAGCTATTTATAGAGGAATAGTTCATGGAGAACCATTAATTGAAAAAATAGTAACTGTTTCAGGAAAAGCAATAAAAGAACCTAAAAACTTAAAAGTAGTAATAGGAACACCTTTCTCTGAACTACTTGACTACTGTGGAGTAGATAGAGAAGCAGTTGATAAACTTGTTATGGGTGGACCTATGATGGGTATGGCACAATTTACAGAAGAAGTTCCAGTAATAAAAGGAACTGGTGGACTTTTAGCACTAACTAAAGAGGAAACAAATTACTGTAAACCACAAGCATGTATAAGTTGTGGAAAATGTGTTGATGTATGTCCAATGCATTTAGTACCATTTATGTATGCAAGACTTGCAGTAAAAGAAAACTGGGAAGAGTTACCAAAATATAATTTAATGGACTGTATTGAATGTGGTTCATGTGCTTATATTTGCCCAGCAAATAGACCATTAACTGAAGCTATTAAAATTGGTAAAGCTAAGTTAAGAGCAATGAAATAAAATTCTTTAGGAGATAGGAGGAACAAAAGTGTCAAAAGTATATAATATGGGGCCATCACCTCACATAAGAACATCAGAAACAGTTGACAAAGTAATGTATGATGTAATTATAGCTTTAGTGCCAGCACTTTTAATGGCAGTCTATGTTTTTAAAACAAGAGCTTTAATTGTTACAGCTGTTTCAGTAATATTCTGTATGTTAACAGAATTAGTATTTAACAAGATAAGAAAAGTAGAGTGTACACTTCATGATGGAAGTGCGATAGTAACAGGTTTACTTTTTGCTTTCGTAATTCCAGTTGGAATGTCTTTAGAATATGTTGCAATAGGTGCAATAGTATCTATAGGTTTAGGAAAAATGTTATTTGGTGGGTTAGGACAAAATGTATTTAACCCAGCTTTAATAGGAAGAGCATTTGTTCAAGCATCTTGGCCAGTAGCAATCACATCATTTACTCTTGATGGAGTAGCTGGAGCAACAATGCTTGATGCTATGAAAAGATCACTTCCTGAAATTTTAATTAAAGATGGAAATCCTTATGTAGAAGCATTCATTGGAAGAATGGGTGGATGTATTGGAGAAACTTCAGCACTTGCACTTATTATAGGTGGAATTTACCTAATCTATAAAAAACAAATAGATTGGAAAACTCCAGTAATTATAATTGGTACAGTAGCTGTATTAACAGGAATAGCTGGAAGAGATCCATTAATGCATGTTCTTTCTGGAGGATTAATGTTAGGAGCTTTCTTCATGGCAACAGATATGGTTACAAGCCCTGTAACTCCAAAAGGAAAAATTATATATGCATTTGGAATAGGTGCTTTAATTGCTCTTATTAGAACAAAAGGTGGATATCCAGAAGGAACAGCTTTCTCAATATTAATAATGAACGGGGTTACACCTTTAATCAACAGATACACAATGCCTAAGAAATTCGGGGAGGTGAAAGCTGATGGAAAGAAATAGATTTATACACTATGGTTCTGTTCTTTTAGCAATCGCAGCCGTTTGTGCCGGACTTCTTGCAGGTGTAAATGGAATGACAATAGGGACTATTACAAATAATAAAATAGAAGCAACAAAAGCAGCAAGAGTTGCAGTTGTACCAGAAGCAAAATCATTTGATGAAGGAGCCGCTATAACTGTAGATGGTCTAGAATTTATACCAGGACTTGATGAGAATGGAAATCCAGTTGGATATGTTGTAGTTGTAAGCCAAGGTGGTTATGCAGCTAATATTGATTTCTCTCTTGGTGTAGATCTTGACGGAAAAGTTACTGGACTAAGCGTAATGAACCACCAAGAAACTCCAGGATTAGGAGCTAAAATTTCTGGTGAAGAGTGGCAAAAACACTGGATAGGAACAGATAAATCTTATGAATTTACAAAAGCAGCAGATGCTTTTGCTGGAGCAACAGTATCTCCAACAGCTGTTTATACAGGAATTCAAAGAGCATTATCAGCTTTTGAAAACGGGGTGAGAAAATAATGGCAAAAAGTAAAATGGGAATTGTACTAAACGGTATATTTAAAGAAAACCCTGTTCTAGTATTACTATTAGGACTTTGTCCTACATTAGGAACTTCAAGTTCTGCTATAAACGGTATGTCAATGGGACTTGCCACTACTGCAGTTCTTGTATTTTCAAACATATTAATATCTGTATTCAAGAAAGTTATTCCTGATAAAGTAAGAATACCAGCATTTATCATGATAATAGCTTCACTTGTTACAATAGTTCAAATGTTAATGGAGGCATACACTCCAGATATTTATAAAGTATTAGGGTTATACATACCTCTAATAGTTGTTAACTGTATAGTTTTAGGAAGAGCAGAAAGCTTTGCTTCTAAAAATAGTATTATAGATTCAATGTTTGATGGAATAGGTTCAGGACTTGGATTTACACTTGCTCTTACTGTACTTGGAATGATTAGAGAATTTTTAGGAGCTGGAAGCTTATTTGATATAGCTATCACTCCAGAAAAATGGCATGCGTTAATATTTATATTACCACCAGGTGGATTCTTAACAATAGCTTTCGTTATTGCATTCCAAAATTACCTAAAACAGAAGAAGGAGGTATAGTTAAGTGGATTTTGCAAAATTATTTAGTATAATTATAACTTCAATCTTTATTCAAAACTATGTTTTCGGTAGAGTTCTTGGAATTTGTCCATATATGGGAGTTTCTAAAAAAGTTGAATCATCTATCGGAATGGGAATGGCAATTATATTCGTTATATCAATAGCATCAGCTGTTACTTGGCTAATATATCAATATTTACTTGTTCCATTCGGTCTTGAATATTTACAAACAATAATGTTTATTTTAATAATAGCTTCATTAGTTCAATTTGTTGAGATGGCAATACAAAAATTATCACCAAATCTTTACAATGCTCTTGGAGTTTATCTTCCTCTTATTACAACAAACTGTGTTGTACTTGGGGTTGCAATATTAAACATTCAAGAAGGATATAACTTCATTGAAACTATAGTAAATGGTATTGGAGCTGCTGTTGGATTTACATTAGCACTTGTACTACTTGCTGGTGTTAGAGAGAGAATAGAATATTCAGATATCCCTAAACCATTCCAAGGTGTACCGATTGCTTTTATATCAGCAACTTGTCTAGCTTTAGCATTCATGGGATTCGCAGGAATGCAAATATAAATTTTTGGAGGTTATCATGGGAAGTGAAATATTAATAGCTGTAGTTGTTCTTGGAGTAACAGGATTAGCTATGGGATTATTCTTAGCTTTTGCCTCTAAAAAATTTGAGGTTAAAGTAGACGAAAGAGTATCAGCAATAACAGCATGTCTTCCAGGTGCAAACTGTGGAGGTTGTGGATTCCCTGGTTGTGGTGGATATGCTGACGCAGTAGTAAATAAAGGTGCAAAACCTAATATGTGTGCTCCTGGAGGAAAAGCAGTAGCAGATCAAATTTGTGAAATCATGGGTATGACTGCAGAAGCAACAACAGGACCAAAAATGGTTGCAAAAGTTCTTTGTCAAGGAAAACATGAAAATGCAATACAAAAATATAATTTCAGAGGAGACATTACAACTTGTGCTTCTATGAACTTATATGCAGCAGGAGAAAAATCATGTTCTTATGCATGTCTTGGAAAAGGGGATTGTGTAAAGGTATGTCCTGTTGGAGCAATATCAATAGTTGATGGAATTGCTCATATTGATGAAGAAAAATGTGTATCTTGTGGAGCTTGTGTAAAAACTTGTCCTAAGTTTGTAATAGCAATGTTACCTCAACCACAAAAAGTAAATGTTCTTTGCTCTTCAAAAGACAAAGGTGCAGATGCAAGAAAGAACTGTAAAACAGCTTGTATTGGTTGTGGAATGTGTGCAAAAGTATGTCCTGTTGGTGCAATAACAGTTGAAAACAATCTTGCTAAGATTGATCCAGCTAAATGTATTCAATGTGGATTATGTGCAACTAAGTGTCCAACAAAAGCAATAAATAGTTTAGTAGTTCCTAAGAAAGCTGTGATAGTTGAAGAAAAATGTATAGGATGTACAATCTGTGCTAAGAACTGTCCAGTATCAGCTATTGAAGGAGCATTAAAAGAAAAGCATAAAGTTGACCCAGCTAAATGTGTTGGTTGTGGAATTTGTGCAACTAAATGTCCTAAGAAAGCTATTGAAATGGAAGAAGTAAAGTAGTTCTTCTTAGATAGGTCAGGAAAATATAAATTAATTTTATATAAAGCCACATTGATTGAAAAATTAATGTGGCTTTTATATTGATAAAATTTTTTTATATCATATATAATAATGTAGGAAAAAGAAAAAATAAAAAAGTTATAAAATATGTAAGAAAATTGTAAAAATAAAATAGTTTTCTAACAATTAAAAAAATAAAAAAATTTTTTTGTAAAAAATTAAAAAAAAGCTTTGCAAATGCTGGGATTTATGATATAATTCTCAAGGTGTACAAAGGATGTTAATATATCCTTTAAATTAAAAAATTAAAGGAGGTGTATAAATGGCTTCTAATAAGTTAAGAATCTACTTGAAAGCTTATGATCATATGTTACTAGATCAATCAGCAAAGAAGATAGCTGAAGTTGCAGAAAAATCTGGAGCAGAAATAGCTGGTCCTATGCCACTACCAACTAAGATTAAAAAATACACTGTATTAAGATCAGTACATGTTAACAAAGATTCAAGAGAGCAGTTTGAAATGAGAGTTCACAGAAGAATGGTGGAAATTAAAAACTCTACTCAAAAAACAATATCATCTTTAACAGCGGTTAACTTACCAGCTGGTGTTGGAATCGAAATTAAACAAGCGTAGTTTAAAAACACAAAAATGGCTGATTCTCGGGTAATTTGAAGATTTAAATTAAGGTTGAAATCAAATTATCCTTACAGAATAATACAAGTTGACGCTTTTTTTAAAGCAGGTTCATAGAACCACGAGGTCAAGTTGTCAACCAATATATTATTTGATGGAGGTTATAACAAATGTTAGGAATTCTAGGAAAAAAAATCGGAATGACTCAAATCTTTGAAGATGGAAAGTTCGTTCCAGTAACAGTTGTAGAAGCTGGACCAAACTTCGTACTACAAAAGAAAACTGTAGAAGGAGAAGGATATACAGCATTACAACTTGGTTTTGATGAGAAAAAAGAAAAAAATTCTACTAAACCAATGATGGGTATCTTTAATAAAGCTGGTGTAAAACCATTAAGATTTGTTAAAGAACTAAAAGTTGACTCAGTTGAAGGATATGAGTTAGGACAAGAAATAAAAGTTGATGTTCTAAACGGTGTTGAGTTCGTAGATATTACAGGAACTTCAAAAGGTAAAGGAACATCAGGGGTTATGAAAAGACATAATTTCGGTGGAAACAGAGCATCTCACGGGGTTTCTAGAAACCACAGACTTGGAGGATCTATCGGACAATCTTCATGGCCTGGAAAAGTATTAAAAGGATTAAGAATGGCTGGACAATATGGAAATACTACTGTAACAGTTCAAAACTTAAAAGTAGTTAAACTAGATGTTGAGAACAATGTAATCTTAATAAAAGGTGCAGTACCTGGAGCTAAGAATGGTTACCTTGTTGTAAGACCAGCTATAAAAAAATAATAAGGTTAGTAGAACGGAAGGAGGAAAAAAATGGCAGTTTTAAACATATATGACTTAGCAGGAGCACAAACTGGAACTGTTGAAGTAAACGACGCAATATTTGCTATTGAACCAAATAAAGTTGTTTTACACGAAGTTCTTGTAGCAGAATTAGCTGCAGCTAGACAAGGAAGTGCATCTACTAAGACTAGATCTATGGTTAGAGGTGGAGGAAGAAAGCCATTTAAACAAAAAGGAACTGGTAGAGCTAGACAAGGTACAATAAGAGCACCTCACATGGTAGGTGGAGGAGTTGTATTCGGTCCAAGCCCAAGAAGTTACGAGAAAAAAGTAAACAAAAAGACAAGAGTATTAGCACTTAAATCTGCATTATCTGCAAAAGTTGCTGCTGGAGAAATTGTTGTACTTGATGGAAAAATGGAAACTCCAAAAACTAAAACTATAATCGCTTTAACAAAAGCTTTAGAAGCAAATACAAAACAAATGTTTGTAGTAAATGACTTAACAGAACAAGGTGATTACAACTTATTCTTATCAGCTAGAAACTTAGAGAACGCAGTTGTATTCCAACCTAACGAACTAGGAATTTACTGGTTATTAAAACAAAACAAAGTTATCATTACAAAAGAAGCATTAGCTACAATTGAGGAGGTGCTTGGATAATGACAGCTTACGAAATCATAAGAAAGCCTCTAATTACTGAGAAAACTGAATTATTAAGAAGAAACAACAATAAATACACTTTTGAAGTAAATAGAAAAGCTAACAAAATAGAGATCAAAAAAGCAGTAGAAGAAATATTCAACGTTAAAGTTGCAAGTGTTGCAACAATAAACATCAAACCTGTAACAAAAAGACATGGTATGAAATTATACAAAACTCAAGCTACTAAGAAAGCAATCGTAGAATTAGCTTCTGGAACAATTTCATACTTCAAAGAAGTATAATAAAAACGGCTAAAGATAGTTATAGGTCTAATAGAAAATTTGGAGGTTATTACAAATGGCTATAAAGAAAATGAAACCAACAAGTGATGGAGTTAGACACATGTCTAAACTTGTTGTACCTGAATTAAGTAAGGTAAGACCTGAAAAGTCTTTAACTGTACCTTTAAAATCTGCTTATGGTAGAGATAACTACGGGCACAGAACAAACGTTAACAGACAAAAAGGTCATAAAAGACTATACAGAATAATAGATTTCAAGAGAAACAAATTAGATGTTCCTGCAAAAGTTGTTACAATTGAGTACGACCCAAACAGAACAGCTAACATCGCTCTTTTACACTATGTTGATGGAGCTAAAGCTTATATCTTAGCACCTAAAGGATTAAAAGTAGGAGACGTTGTAATGAACGGATCTAACGCAGAAATTAAAGTTGGAAACGCTCTTAAATTAAAAGAAATGCCTGTTGGAACACAAATTCACAACATCGAACTTCAAATCGGAAGAGGTGGACAATTAGTAAGATCTGCTGGAACTGCAGCAAGACTTGTTGCTAAAGAAGGAACTTACTGTCACGTTGAATTACCTTCAGGAGAATTAAGACTAATTCACGGAGAATGTACAGCTACAATCGGTGAAGTAGGAAACTCTGAGCACAGCCTAGTATCAATCGGAAAAGCTGGAAGAAATAGACTTATGGGAAGAAGACCTCACGTTAGAGGATCTGCAATGAACCCTTGTGATCACCCTCACGGAGGAGGAGAAGGTAAAGCTCCAGTAGGAAGAAAGAGTCCATTAACTCCTTGGGGAAAACCAGCACTTGGTGTTAAAACAAGAGGAAGAAAAACATCTGATAAGTTTATAGTAAGAAGAAGAAACGACAAGTAATTTCGAGAGGAGGTTTAATAGGCAATGGCTAGATCACTTAGAAAAGGACCTTTCTGCGACCATCACTTAATGAAAAAAGTTGAAGAGGCAGTAGCTGCTAACAACTTAAAAGCAGTAATTAAAACTTGGTCAAGAAGATCAACTATATTCCCTAGCTTCATAGGATTAACTTTTGGAGTTTACAACGGGAAAAAACATATACCTGTATATGTAACTGAGCAAATGGTAGGACATAAATTAGGTGAGTTTGCACCTACAAGAACTTACCACGGACATACAAAAACTGGTAAAAAATAATAAAAATTAATAATATTTTAGATAAATATAATTAAGAAGAAGGAGGAGAAACTAGTGGAAGTTAAAGCAAGTACTAGATTCGTGAGAATGTCTCCAAGAAAAGCTAGATTAGTAGCTGACTTAGTGAGAGGAAAATCAGCTCTAGAAGCACTAGATATATTAGAATATACAAATAAAAAAGCAGCTAGAATTATAAAGAAAACTTTAGCATCAGCAATAGCTAATGCTACACATAATGCAAAACTAGACGATGAAAAATTAGTTATATCTACAATAATGATTAACGATGGACCAGCTCTTAAGAGAATGAGTCCTAGAGCAATGGGAAGAGCAGATATAATTAGAAAACCAACAGCTCATGTTATCGTTGGGGTATCTGAGAAGTAGTTTATTAAGGAGGTTAACACTGTGGGACAAAAAGTAGATCCTAGAGGATTAAGACTTGGAATAACAAGATCTTGGGATTCTAACTGGTATGCTGATAAGAAGGAATATGTTAAATATTTCCATGAAGATGTAAAAATCAGAGAATTCGTTAAGAAAAATTATTTCCATGCAGGGATAGCAAAAGTTAATATAGAAAGAACATCACCTTCACAAGTTGTAGTAATAATTCATGCAGCAAAAGCTGGAATTGTTATCGGAAGAAAAGGTGCTGAAATAGAAGAATTAAGAGTTAAATTAGAAGCTTTAACTGGTAAAAAAGTATTAGTTAAAGTGTTAGAAGTTAAAAACTTCAATAGAGATGCTGTTTTAGTAGCAGAAAATATAGCTGGATCAATCGAAAGAAGGGTAGCTTATAAAAGAGCTGCTAACCAAGCTGTAATGAGAGCTATGAAATCAGGAGCTAAAGGAATCAAAGTTATGATTTCTGGAAGATTAAATGGAGCAGAAATTGCAAGAGCTGAGTGGATGGTTGAAGGAAAAGTTCCTTTACATACATTAAGAGCTGATATTGATTATGCAACTGCAACAGCTCATACTACATACGGAGCATTAGGAATAAAAGTATGGATATTTAACGGAGAAGTACTTCCTACTAAGAAAGAAGGAGGGGAAGCATAATATGTTAATGCCAAAAAGAACAAAACATAGAAAAATGTTTAGAGGAAGAATGAAAGGTTCTGCTCAAAGAGGAAATACAGTAGCATTCGGTGACTACGGACTTCAAGCTCTTGAACCTGCATGGATCACTAACAGACAAATTGAATCATGTAGAGTAGGAATCAACAGAACATTCAAAAGAGAAGGAAAAACATTTATAAGAATATTCCCTGATAAACCAATCACATCTAGACCAGCTGGAGTAAGAATGGGAAAAGGTAAAGGGGCAGTAGAAGGTTGGGTTTGCGTAGTTAAACCTGGAAGAATAATGTTTGAAGTTTCTCAAGTTAGTGAAGAACTAGCTTTAGCAGCTTTAAGAAAAGCATCTATGAAACTTCCTATCAGATGTAAGATAGTAAAAAGAGAGAATGGCGGTGATAAATAATGAAAGCTAAGGATATAAGAGAAATGTCTACTGAAGACTTAGTAGTTAAGTGTAAAGAACTTAAAGAAGAATTATTCAACCTAAAATTTCAACTTTCATTAGGACAATTAACTAACACTGCTAAGATCAGAGAAGTTAGAAGAGAAATTGCAAGAATGAACACAATTTTAAATGAAAGATAATATATTTTAGAGATGATTCTTAAGAAGAGGAGGTCAAAATCTTGAGAAACGATAGAAAAGTAAGAGAAGGTATAGTTGTTTCTGACAAAATGGAAAAAACTATAGTTGTTTCAATAGCTACAATGGATTTACATCCTATTTACAAAAAGAGAGTTAAAAAGACAACAAAGTTTAAAGCTCACGATGAAAACAATGTAGCTCAAGTTGGAGATAGAGTAAGAATAATGGAAACTAGACCTTTATCTAGAGATAAAAGATGGAGATTAGTTGAAGTTTTAGAAAGAGCTAAATAAAATCCAATATTAAATTTGGAAGGAGGATATTTTAATGGTACAACAACAAACTATCCTTAACGTTGCAGACAACTCAGGTGCAAAAAAATTAATGATCATAAGAGTTCTTGGTGGAACTAAAAAAAGATTTGGAAAAATCGGGGACATAGTTGTATGCTCAGTAAAGGAAGCAATACCTGGTGGAAACGTTAAGAAAGGTGACGTAGTTAAAGCAGTTATTGTAAGAACAAGAAAAGAATTAAGAAGAGAAGACGGATCATATATAAAATTTGATGATAACGCTGGTGTTATAATTAATAACAATAATGAACCAAAAGCAACAAGAATATTCGGGCCTGTTGCAAGAGAGCTAAGAGCTAAAAACTTTATGAAAATAGTTTCTCTAGCTCCAGAAGTAATCTAAGAGAGGAGGCTAAGAAGTGGCTAAACCTAAAATTAAATTTGTTCCTGCATCACTACATGTGAAAACAGGAGATACAGTATATGTAATTTCTGGTAAAGATAAAGGTAAAACTGGTAAAGTTTTAAAAGTATTCCCTAAAAAAGGAAAAATAGTTGTAGAAGATGTAAATGTAGTTACTAAAAACATGAAACCATCTCAGACAAACCCACAAGGTGGAGTTGTAACTAAACCTGCTCCAATATTCTCATCAAAAGTTATGCTTTTTGATGCGAAAGCTGGAAAACCAACAAGAGTTGGGTACAAAGTAGTGGACGGTAAAAAAGTTAGATACTCTAAAGTGTCTGGAGAAGTTCTATAAGAGAGGAGGATAACGTAAGTGTCTAAATACGTTTCTAGATATCACAAATTATTTGATGAAGTTATAAGAGAAAATCTAATGAAAGAATTAGATTTAAAGAATATCATGGAATGTCCAACATTAGAAAAAATTATCGTTAATATGGGAGTTGGAGAAGCTACTCAAAACGCGAAATTAATAGATGCAGCGATGAACGATTTAGGAATCATCACTGGGCAAAAACCATTAGTAAGAAAAGCTAAAAAGTCAGAGGCTGGATTCAAATTAAGAGAAAACATGCCAATTGGAGCAAAAGTTACTTTAAGAAAAGAAAGAATGTATGACTTTCTAGATAGATTAGTAAATGTAGTTCTTCCAAGAGTAAGAGACTTTGAAGGAGTTCCTTCAAACTCATTCGACGGAAGAGGAAACTACTCTTTAGGATTAAGAGATCAATTAGTTTTCCCTGAAATTGAATTCGATAAAGTAGATAAACTACAAGGTATGTCTATCACAATAGTATCTTCTGCTAGAACAGATGAAGAAGGAAGAGCTTTACTTAAGGCTTTCGGAATGCCTTTTAAAAAGTAATAGTTAGAGGAGGAGAATTAATGGCTAAAAAGTCAATGATCGCTAGAGATATAAAAAGAGCGGAACTTTGTGATAAATATGCAGCTAAAAGAGCTGAATTAAAGAAAAGAGTGCTTGAGGGAGATCAAGAAGCTGTGTTTGAATTAAGCAAACTTCCAGCTAACTCATCACCAGTAAGAAAAAGAAATAGATGTCAATTAGACGGAAGACCAAGAGGATTCATGAGAGAGTTCGGAATGTCTAGAGTAAAGTTCAGACAATTAGCAGGTGCTGGGGTTATACCTGGTGTTAAAAAATCATCTTGGTAGAAAGCACGTTTTATTGATATGGAAGGAGGATTATAGTAAATGTTTTTAACAGATCCAATTGCAGATATGTTGACAAGAATAAGAAACGCTAATGCAGTTATGCATGAGAAAGTTGATGTTCCTTATTCAAATTTAAAACTTACAATAGCTAAGATTTTAAAAGAAGAAGGTTACATAGCTAACTACAAAGTTATAACTGATGGTAACGTAAAAAATATAAGAGTTTACTTAAAATATGCAGGAAAAGAAAGAGTAATCAAAGGATTAAAAAGAATTTCTAAACCAGGTAGAAGAGTTTACGCTCCAGTAGACGAATTACCAAGAGTACTTTCAGGTCTTGGGATTGCTATAGTATCTACATCTAAAGGAATTGTTACTGATAGAGTAGCAAGAAAAGAAAATGTAGGTGGAGAAATCCTTGCATTCGTATGGTAAAATAAACTAGGAGGTGTCCATTAAATGTCAAGAATAGGTAAAAAACCTATAGTGGTACCTGCTGGGGTTACTATTACAGTTGACGAACATAAAGTTACTGTAAAAGGACCTAAAGGTACTTTAACAAAAGAATTTAATAAAAATTTAACAATAGCTTTAGAGGATGGTCATATAGTTGTTACTAGACCAGACGATTCAATAGAAATGAGAGCTTTACATGGAACTACAAGAGCACTTATCCATAATATGGTTGTTGGTGTAAGTGAAGGGTTCAAAAAAGTTCTAAACCTAGTAGGGGTTGGATACAGAGCAGCATTAAAAGGTAAAGGGTTAGAATTATCATTAGGATATTCTCATCCAGTTATCATTGATGAAGTAGCAAACATCACTTTCTCAGTTGAGAAAAACACTACTATCATAGTAGAAGGAATTGAAAAAGATGTTGTTGGTCAAGTAGCTGCTATCATCAGATCTAAGAGAGCTCCAGAGCCTTATAAAGGAAAAGGAGTTAAATACGCTGACGAAGTAATAAGAAGAAAAGAAGGTAAAAAATCGTAGGATATAGCTCAAAAAGGAGGTAAGTGAGTTGTTTAAAAAGGTAAATAGACAAGCTGTTAGAGAGAGAAAACACTTATCAATCAGAACTAAAATTTCTGGTACAGCTGAGAGACCAAGACTTTCTATATATAGATCAAACACTAATATGTTTGCTCAGTTAATAGATGACGTTAACGGAGTAACTTTAGTTTCTGCATCAACTGTTGATAAAGAGTTAAAAGCTCAAATCGCAAACGGTGGAAACGTAGAAGCAGCTAAATTAGTTGGAAAACTATTAGCAGAAAGAGCTGTAGCAAAAGAAATAAAAAATGTCGTATTTGACAGATCAGGATACATTTATACAGGAAGAGTTGCCGCTCTTGCAGAAACAGCAAGAGAAAACGGGTTAAACTTCTAATTTCTTTGAGAGAGGAGGATTTCACTTGTCTAAGTTAATGGATAGAGAAGAAAAAGAATTTGCAGAAAAATTATTAAAAATTTCTAGAGTATCTAAGACAACTAAAGGAGGAAGAACTATATCTTTTTCTGTTTTAGCTGCTGTTGGAAATAAAGAAGGAAAAGTAGGAATTGGTTTAGGAAAAGCTAATGGTGTTCCTGATGCAATCAGAAAAGCTGTTGCTGCTGCTAAGAAAAACATGATCGATGTTTCTCTTAAAGGAAGAACAATTCCTCATGAAACTGTTGGAAAATGGGGAGCAACATCTATATGGATGGCACCTGCATATGAAGGTACTGGGGTAATTTCTGGTTCTTCATGCAGAGAAATCCTTGAATTAGTTGGAGTTCATAACATCTTAACTAAAATTAAAGGATCTAAAAACAAACATAACGTTGCAAAAGCTACTATTGAAGGCTTAAGAGGATTAAGAACTGCTGAAGAAGTAGCAGAATTAAGAGGAAAAACTGTTAAGGAAATCTTAAGCTAGGAGGTTTAGAGAAATGGCAAAGGTTAGAATAAGACTTGCAAAAAGTATAATAGGAAGAAAGCCTAACCATATAGCTACTGTAAAGTCGCTAGGGCTTAAGAAGATGAATAGTGTGGTTGAACATGAAGCAACTCCTGAATTAATGGGAAAAATTGCTCTTGTTTCTTACCTGCTTGATGTAGAGGAGGTGCAATAATAACATGGAATTAAATGAATTAAGACCTTCTGTACCTAGAAAAGCTAGAAAAAGAGTTGGAAGAGGAGAATCTTCTGGACTAGGAAAAACTGCTGGTAAAGGAAGTAATGGACAAAAATCAAGATCTGGTGGAGGAACTAAACCTGGTTTTGAAGGTGGACAAATGCCTATCATCAGAAGAACTCCAAAAAGAGGATTCAGCAACTATCCATTCAAGAAAGAATACGCTATTATTAATTTAGATGTATTAAACAGATTTGAAGAAGGAACTGTTGTAACTCCTGAGCTTTTATTAGAAACTGGATTAGTAAGTAAATTACTAGATGGTTTAAAAGTTCTTGGAAATGGAAACCTAGAAAAGAAAATATCTGTAGAAGCTCACAAAGTTTCTAAAAGTGCTCAAAAAGCAATTGAAGAAAAAGGTGGTTCAGTAGAAATTATTGAAGTTAAAACTTTTGCTGATGTTGCAAAAAACAATAAGTAATTATTGATTATAAGCGAGGTGAAAAATCTTGACTTTAATGGAGAGCTTTAATGCTAAATTAAGAGGAATTATGAAAGTTCCTGAGTTAAAAGCTAGAATCGTTTTTACCTTGTTGATGTTCCTAGTTGCTAGAGTGGGGACTTATATCCCTGCTCCAGGAATAGACATAGAGAAACTGTCAAGAATGACAGCTCAAAATGACCTATTAGGTTTTATTAATATGTTTTCGGGAGGAGCCTTCCAGAGAATATCTATATTTGCATTAGGAATTGTTCCATATATCAATGCTTCTATTGTATTTAGTTTACTTGCTGTTATTATTCCTAAGATTGAAGAAATTCAAAAAGAAGGAGAATCAGGAAGAGCTAAAATTAGTCAATGGACTAGATATGTGACAATCCTTATTGCGATTATGCAAGGTATTGGTGTATGTGTGTGGCTTACATCTTCTGGATTAGTAACTAACCCAGGAATAAAATTTATGTTAGTTACAATCACAATTCTTACAGCAGGAACAGTATTCCTTATGTGGGTTGGTGAACAGATATCAGTTAATGGAATAGGTAATGGAGTTTCTCTTTTAATATTTTTAAATGTTATTTCAAGAGGACCTTCAAACATAGTTCAAACTATGCAAATAATGAAAGAAAGTAAATTTTTAATACCTATATTTATAGCAGTAGCAGTAGCAGCTATTGTAGTTGTAGGTGGAATAGTTTTATTCCAGCTTGGTCAAAGAAAAATTCCAGTACACTATGTTGGAAAGGGATTTGGTGGAAAAGGAGGAATGGCTCAAAATTCTTATATTCCATTAAAACTTAACTCTGCTGGGGTTATGCCAGTAATCTTTGCTTCTGTAATAATGATGATACCATCATTATTAATGAGATCGTTACCAGCAACATTCCCATTTAGAGATTATTTAGTTTTATTCTTTGATAGTAAGCATCCTGTTTATATGGTGCTTTATGCTTTAATAATTATATTCTTTTCATTTTTCTATACTGCAATTATGTTTGATCCTGAAAAAGTTGCTGATAACTTAAAACAGAGTGGTGGTACTATTCCTGGTATAAGACCTGGAATAGAAACAGTTGAATATCTTGAGGGAGTTGTTACAAGAATAACTTGGGGAGGAGCAATTTTCCTTGCAGCTATCTGTATACTTCCGATTGTAGTTTTTACAGCAGCAGGACTTCCAGTTTTCTTTGGGGGAACAGGAGTAATAATTGTTGTAGGAGTTGCACTTGATACAGTTCAACAAATAGATGCCCACTTAGTAATGAAAGAATATAAAGGGTTCTTATAAAAAAAGATAACACAGAAATCTGTGTTATCTTTTTTTGTATTAAAAATATAGAATTGAAAACAAATAAAAAAAATGGTAAAATTAATAAGACTTAAATTTTATTTAGGAGAATAAGATGATAACATTAAATAACATATTTTTAACAGCTTCATATTATTATTGTATATAATCATGTTTAGAATTTTTAAATAAAAATTTTAAACATATTTTGATATGCAATAATTTAATAGATAAGCTGAAGAATATGTTAAAAGGGATATAAAAGCCTGTTGATTATATTCAACAGGCTTTTGTTTTATAAATGCTTTTAAAAGCATTATCTTTATGTTAAAATAAAAAATGTAAAAATAAATAGGGGGATAGAATAATGGAGAATGTTTACGACGTACTGAAAGACCGTGGATATTTAAAACAATTCACAGATGAAGAAGCAATAAAAAAACTTTTAGGAGAAGAAAAAATAACTTTCTATATAGGATTTGACCCAACAGCAGATAGTTTACACGTAGGACATTTTATAGCTATGATGTTTATGGCACATATGCAAAGATTTGGACATAGACCTATTGCCTTAGTTGGTGGGGGAACAGCTATGGTTGGTGACCCAAGTGGAAGAACTGACATGAGAACAATGATGACAAAAGAAACGATAGCTCACAATGTTTCTTGCATAAAAAAACAGATGGAGAAATTTATAGATTTTACAGATGGAAAAGCTATACTTGAAAACAATGCAGATTGGCTTTTAGGACTTAATTACATTGATTTCTTAAGAGATATAGGAGCAGAATTTTCTGTCAATAAAATGCTTGCAGCAGAATGTTTTAAATCAAGAATGGAAAAAGGATTATCTTTCTTAGAATTTAACTATATGCTTATGCAAGGATATGATTTCTATGTATTAAACCAAAAGCATAATTGTAAAATGGAACTTGGTGGAGATGATCAATGGTCAAATATAATTGCAGGGATTAACCTTGTAAGAAAGAAAAAACAAGAAACAGTATATGGAATGACTTGCACACTTCTTACTAATAGTGAAGGAAAGAAAATGGGAAAAACTGCAAAGGGAGCTTTATGGCTTGACCCAAAAAAAACAACTCCATATGAGTTTTATCAATATTGGAGAAATGTTGCAGATGAGGACGTTGAAAAATGTCTTGCACTTTTAACATTTATTCCTATGGACGAAGTAAGAAGATTAGGAGCTTTAAAAGATGCAGAAATAAATAAAGCTAAAACAGTACTTGCTTATGAAATAACAAAAATGATTCATGGTGTTGAAGAAGCGGATAAAGCTAAAGCAGCAGCAGCAGGAGCATTTGGAGCAAGTGGAGATATGTCAAATCTTCCAACAACAGAATTAGAAAAAGATAAACTAGGAGTATCTCTTATTGATTATTTAACAGAGCAAGGAGTGTTAAAAACTAAGAGTGAAGGAAGAAGACTTATTCAACAAAATGGAATGTCTTTAAACGGAGATAAGATAATAGAAGTTGCCTATCTTCTTACAGAAGATTCTTTCAAAGATAAAGAAGCTATTGTAAAAATGGGGAAAAAGAAATTCCATAGAATAATATTAAAATAAGCTTATAGACAAAAATAAATTGAAAACAGGTGATTTTTTTGATTCTTTTAAGAGAAACAGTAGAAAGTGATATTGAGGAGATATATAACTATATTCATTTAGATTATGTAAAAAAATACTGTACTGATTGTGAAGAACAATGGAAAGCTCATGAAAGATGGTACAAGTTTCTCATTCATTCAGATGCCTATCTTCTATATACTATTACCAATACAGAAACAGGCAATTTTTTAGGTTGCGTAAAATTTGAAATAGATGGAGAATGTGCAGTTATAAATATATATCTAATTAAAGAGATAAGAGAACATGGGTATAGTCATAGTATATTAACTTTAAGTATAGAGGAATTAAAACATAAGAAACCAGAAATTTCTATTGTACTTGCTTATATTCTTGAAGAGAATACTGTTTCAATAAATGCTTTTAAAAATCTTGGATTTTATTATGATAGTGTTGAAAATTATAAAGGAATTGAACATCTACTTTTTATAAAAACATTGGAATAAAATAGATAAGCTGTTACAGTTGATTATATAGAAAATATCTTGATGAAAATTAAATATTTTCTAAAATTATTATTGTAACAGCTTTTTAATATTAAAAGAGAGGGGGGAAAAATGACAAAAAAAGAAAAAGTAAAATATGTGTTAGAAAAAATGGAAAAGAAATTTGGAAAGCCTAAGTGTGCTCTTAATTTTGAAACTCCTTTTGAACTACTTGTAGCAGTGATTCTTTCAGCACAATGTACAGATAAACGTGTTAATATAGTAACTGAAAAAATGTTTTATGAAGATAAAATAAATACTCCAGAGCAATTTGCAAGTATGGAATTAGCTGAGATAGAAGAATTAATAAAAAGTACAGGTTTTTATAAAAATAAAGCTAAAAATATACAAAAAGCAGCAAGACAACTTTTGGAAAAATATAATGGAGAACTTCCTAAAGAGATGGATAAACTTCTTGAACTTGGTGGAGTGGGAAGAAAAACTGCGAATGTTGTAAGAGGAGAAATATGGGGTTTAGCTGATGGAGTTACAGTTGATACTCATGTAAAGAGAATTACAAATTTATTAGGGCTTACAGAGGAAACAGATCCTGTAAAAATAGAAAAAGATTTGATGAAAATAGTTCCAAAGAAAAGTTGGATAGATTTTTCTCACTATATCATTCTTCAAGGTAGAGATAAGTGTATAGCAAGACGTCCACAATGTTCTGAATGTGAGATAAAAGAAGTGTGTAAATATTATCAAAAAAATCAGAAGAAAAAATAAAATTATAATTGTTGACAAAGTAAATATGTAATATAGTAAGATATAGAAGTTATCCCTTGAAAAAATATGAAAAATATCTATAATAATTCTTGACATAATAAATAAAGAATGGTATAAAGTATGTGGGAAAAGAAATTAATTCTTGGGAGCTGATTTAAAATGAAAATATATTTAGATAACAATGCAACAACAAGACTTGACGATGATGCTTTTAATGCTATGATACCTTTCTTTAAAGAAGAATATGGAAATGCTTTTAGTTTACATTTATTTGGAAAAGAAACTGGTAAAGCGGTGGCAGAGTCAAGAAAAGTAATAGCAGATCTTCTTGGTGTAATTCCAGAAGAAATAATTTTTACTGGTTCAGGAACTGAAGGAGATAATCTTGCTATAAGAGGAGTTGCAAGAGCATATAAAAACAGAGGAAAACATATAATAGTAAGTTCAATAGAACACCCAGGTGTAAGAAACACTTGTAAAGATTTAGAAAAAGAAGGATATGAAGTTACTGTTTTAAATGTTGATGAAAATGGAGTTGTGGATTTAGAGCAATTAAAATCTGCAATAAAAGATGAAACTATTTTAATATCTGTAATGCATGCAAATAATGAAACTGGTGCAGTACAACCAATAGAAGAAATTGGAAAAATAGCAAAAGAACATAAAGTTTTATTCCATGTAGATGCAGTTCAATCTATGGGAAAATTAGAAATAAATCCTAAAGAAATGGGAATAGATTTATTAGTATTTACTGCTCATAAATTCTATGGACCAAAAGGTGTTGGAGCTCTATATGTAAGAAATGGAGTAAGACTTGGAAAAGTTATAACAGGTGGAGGACAAGAAAGAAAATTAAGACCTGGAACAACTAACACTCCACTAATTGTTGGTATGGCAAAAGCTCTTGAAAAAGCATATGCTGAAAGAGAAGAAGAAAACAAAAGAGTTGGAGCTTTAAGAGATTATTTTGAAGAACAACTTTTAGCAAGAATACCAGAAATAGTAGTAAATAGTAAGGCTGTAAAAAGACTTCCTGGAACATCTAGCATAACTTTCAAATATGTAGAGGGAGAATCAATTCTTCTTGCACTTAGCATGAAAGGAATAGCAGTAAGTTCAGGTTCAGCATGTTCTTCTGACGAACTTCAAGCATCTCATGTACTTTTAGCAATGGGAATTCCTGAAGAGTTTGCTCATGGAACTATAAGATTTAGTCTTGGAAAATATAATACAAAAGAAGAAATAGATTACACAATAGAATCAGTGGTTGAAGTAATTGGAAAATTAAGAATGATGTCACCACTATGGAATGAATTTCACAAATAATATCGTTTTATAAAATAGGGAGGAAAATTAATAATGCAATATTCAGAAAAAGTAATGGATCATTTTATGAATCCTAGAAATATGGGAGTAATAGAAAATCCAGATGGATACGGAAAAATCGGAAACCCATCTTGTGGGGATATAATGGAAATATTCTTAAAAATAGATAATGACATTATCACAGATGTAAAATTTAGAACATTTGGTTGCGCATCAGCAATCGCAACTTCATCAATTTCTACTGAAATGATAATTGGTAAAGATATAAATGAAGCTTTAAGATTAACAAACAAAGTTGTTGCTGAGGCTCTAGATGGTCTTCCACCAGTAAAAATGCACTGTTCAGTTTTAGCTGAAGAAGCAGTTAAAGCAGCTATTGAAGATTATTTATCTAAAAAAGCAAAATAATTAGAATAAAAAATATATTTCAGAAAGGGTCTTAAAGCCCTTTCTTTTTTTTGTGAAAACATATATAATCGAATATGTAAAAGTTTTTATTGGAGGATGAAAAATTGTCAAAGAAAATATTATTTATATTATTAATTATGATTTTTAATTTTAATATTATGGCAAACGAGATAGAAATTATAGATGAAAAACTAGATGAGAAACAACCTTTATGTAGAGCTTTTGTATTAGGAGATACAAAAGGAAATATATTTTATGCTGAAAATGAAAACGAGATGTTACCTCTTGCCTCTGTTACAAAAGTAATGACTCTTATGCTTACTTATGAAGCCTTAGAAAGTGGAAAAATAAAACTAGATGATAAAGTAGTTGTAGATAAAAATATGGCTGAAATGGGTGGTAGTAGAATTTGGATGAAAGAGGGAACAAAAATTTCAGTTGAAGATCTTATAAAAGCAACAGCAATTCATTCAGCTAATAACGCTGCCTATGGACTTGCTAAGCACGTTGCTGGAGATATAGACACATTTGTTGCCATGATGAATGATAAAGCCAATGAATTAGGTTTTGGAAAAGATATAGATTATAATACACCAACAGGACTTCCACCTCATATGACAGGCAGAGGGAAAGATATAGGAAGTGCTTTAGGTGTATACAAACTTTCACTTGCTGCTCTTAATTATCCAGAGTATATAAAAGTTGCTTCTAAAAAGGAGGAGAATCTTTTCTATTCAGGAAAATCAAAAATTTATAATAGAAATAAACTTTTAGGAAAAGAGGGAATATATGGAATAAAAACAGGTCATCTTGATAATTGGTATAATATAACAGTTGCTAGTGATGAAAATAATATAAATTCAATAGCAGTTGTATTAGGTGCTCCAACAGAAGCATTGAGAGATGAGAAAATAATAGAGGAAATAAAATTATTCCATAAGGATTATAAAATTGTTGAGTTTTTAAATAAAAATATACCAGTTGGAGAAATAGAAGTATTAAATGGAGCAGTAAAAAAGGTAGAAGTATATTCAGATAGAAATTATTCTAATATAGTGAAAAATAATAGTGATGTAAAATTTGTTATGAATAAAGAAGAAAGTGTAAATGCTCCTTTATATGATGGGCAAGAAATAGGAGAATACAAACTTTATATAAATAATAAAATAGTTGATGAGGGGAAAATAGTAATCAGAGAAAATGTAGAAAAAAGAAATAATTTTTTTAGTATTTGGCAATAAAAAAAATAATAT